>NZ_JBXAHA010000016.1:0-36821 GCF_058794615.1 Cupriavidus sp. GW823-FHT07A04 | reverse complement strand
TTTGGGTCTCCTTGGTGCGGTGGTGGGGAGGGTGGGTGGCGGGGCGCCCGCGCTGTGGGGCCCCACGCCGGGCGTATCCGTGTAGCCGCCGCCAAGAGACGCCGCCAGCGCGATCTGGCGGTCGCGGCGCGTCATGCGCAGCTGGGCCACCGCCTGGGTGCGGGCCAGCGCGCTGGTTTCCGCGTTCAGCACGGTGAGCTGGGTCGTCAGGCCCTGGCGATATTGCGCAAGGGCCAGGTCGCGCGCACGGCGGCTGTTCTGCTCGGCGCGCAGTGCATCAACCAGTTGCGCATCGATCGTGCGGATCTGGGCCAGTTGCGTCGCCACGTCGGTCAGGGCGCCGATCAGCGTTTGGTTGTAGTTCGCCACCGCCAGGTCGAATTCCGCGTAGCGGCCCTTCAACTGCGCGCGCAGCGCGCCGGCATCGAAGATCGGCAGGTGAATGGCCGGGCCGGCGCTGGCGGTGCGGCTGGCGGCGGTGAGAAAGCGGCCAAAGCCAAAGGCATCCAGGCCAATCGCGGCGCTCAGGTTGATGTCGGGGTAGAAGCTGGCCTTGGCCACCTTGATGTCGTGGGTGCTGGCATCCACGCGCCACCGTGCGGCAACGATGTCGGGGCGGCGCGAGACCAGGTCGGCCGGGAGGTTGTCCGGCAGGCGCACGGCATCGCCGGGGCTCAGCGTGGGCCGCGCGAGGGCCAGCCCGCGGTCCGGGCCGCGGCCAAGCAAGGCGCCCAGCTGGTAGCGGGCATTGAGGATGGCGCCATTGAGTGCCGTGACCACCGCGTTGCTGGCGTCGAGGTTGGCGTCGGCGGTGCGTTGTTCCACTTCGGTGTCCAGGCCGGAGGCGGCGCGGGCGCGGGTAATGCGGGCCAGCGCGCTGCGCTGGCTGACTTCGTCCTGGGCGATGTCGAGCAGGGCGTACAGGCGGGCCAGTTCGTTATAGGCGCGGGCCACGGCCGAGCTGACGGACAGGCGGACCTGTTCCGATTCCGCCTCGGCGGCGCGGCGGGCGGAGACCGACGAGGCCAGCGCTTCGCGGTTCTTGCCCCACAGGTCGAGTTCATAGGCGGCGCTGATCACGCCACGGTTTTCGGTCTGCCAGGAACCCGCGACTGGCGGCGGCACCATGGCCGTGGCCGAGTACTGCTGGCGCGTCAAGGCGTAACCGGCATCCACGCGCGGCAAGGTGTTGGCATTGGCGCCTTCGCTGTAGGCAGCGGCGGCGGCCAGGCGAGCCTTGGCCATGTCGATCGACGGGCTGCCTTCGAGCGCCTCGGCAATCAGCGCGCGCAGCTGCGCGTCGCCGAACTGGGCGGCCCAGTCGGCCGCGGGCCAGTGGCCTTGCTCGGGGGGCAGGCTGGCGGTGGTTTCCAGCGCGGTGGGCTCGGCGACGTGCTTGTCGCTGGAGATGCCCGCGTAGCTGGCGCAGCCGGCCAGCCAGGCGCTGAGCAGCAGGGGCAGGACCTTGGCGGAGCGCAGGGCGCGGCCAGTCGTTCGAGAAGTCTGCGTTTTCATTTTCTGATTTGTCAGATAAATGGTTAAAAAAAGACGCGCTCAGGCGGCCGAGAATTTGTCGAGCAGGCGCAACAATTCGTTGAACTCGCTCTTGCTGAAATCCTTGAGGCGCGCATTGAGCACCTCGGGGGCGATCTCCGGGATCTGGTCGGCAACGCTGTGGCCCTTGGCGGTGAGCTCCAGGTTCACCACGCGGCGGTCATCCACGCTGCGCGAGCGGGTCAAGAGGCCCTTGTGCTCCAGCTTGTCGAGGATGCGGGTCATCAGGCCTGTGTCGATCACCAGCAGCTTGCTCAGCTCGAACGGGGTGGTGGCCGTGCCGCGCGACAGCGACAGCAGGATGCCCATCTGCTGGGCGGTGATATCCAGCTCCTTCAGGGCCGCGTCCATCTCCATCAGCACAAGATTGCGGGCCTTGTTGAGATAAAAACCGACGCTATCCGTCAGGTTGAAAGTCCCTTTCGTGTAGTGCTTCATGGCTGCCTCCCGTCTTCCGTCTGCTGGCTGGATAATATTTGATAAGTCAGATAAATTCAAGGTCAGAATCTACATTGTTTAGCGCGTGCGGAGAAGGCGGCCCGCAGGTTACCAATGCGCCGCTTCCCGGCACGGATGGCTACGCATGCACCTCGCGGCTGGCGAAATACCGGGCCGGAGAATCGCCAAACGCACGGCGGAACATGGCGATGAAGTTGCTTGGCGTGGCGTAGCCCAGCGCCTGCGCAACCTCGCCCACGGCCTCGCCGCGCGCGAGCCGCTCCAGCGCCAGGGTGAGGCGCGCCTGCTGCCGCCAGTTGGCAAAACTCAGGCCGGTCTCGCCCAGGAACAGGCGGGACAGCGTGCGGGCAGACAAGCCGGCCCAGGCCGCCCATTCCACCAGGCTGCGGTGATCGTCGGGCTGCGCCAGGATGGCGTCGCTGATGCGGCAGGCACGCCGGTCGCTGGGCAGCGGCAGGTGCAGGGGTTGTTGTGGCGCCTGCCGGATCTCATCGAGCAGCACGGCGATGATCCGCTCCTGTGCGGCGTCCAGCGTGAACGGCGAAGGCCACGACGCAGCGCGGCTGATCAGCGCGCGCATGACATCGCTGGTCCCTACCACGCAGGGCATGCCGGGCAGGTCTTGTGCCGCGGCGGGCGCGATCCACACATTCCAGCCGCTCAGCACGCCGCTGATCGTGACCCGATGCATTTCTCCCGGCGGCATCCAGCCAGCCCGCTGAGCGGGCAGCAGCCAGGAGCCGCGCCGCGTGCGGACATGTACCAGGCCGTTGTCGATGCAGAACAGCTGGCCGCGCACGTGGCTGTGCCAGCCCAGTTCACGCGTACCGAGCCGGAACTCGTTGTCCGCCTTGTCGGCGCCGCGCATGGCAATCAGGGCAGGGCCGTCCGGCTGTTCGCTGGTGTCGGCAAAGGCGGCCAGCAGGCTTTCCGTTTCCGCCGTCACGCGGGCTGAGGACGCAGGATGGGATGGATGCGACGACATGGCTGAAACTCATTATTTTTAGGCAGGATAACGATATCGAGTCTACCCGAATCCGCCGGATACTTGCTCCCAAGGCGCTGCCATCCACACTTCCCCGCGCCGCAGGAGATCCATATGCAGACTGCAATCCCCGCCGTACCGGCAATCCCGGCCATATCCGCAAGACCCAGCTTCCAGATTTACGACGCCAGCCGCTTTCCCATCGTGATCGGCCGCACGCCGGCCATGCAGCCGGGCTATGCAATCCAGTGGCGCGAGGAGATGACCGCGCTGGTCGAGCAGGGCCGGCCCTTCGTCCTGATCCATGATCAGCGGCCAGCGGAGGAAACGCATGAGGACCGCAAGCAGCGCGCCTTGTGGCTGAAACAGTACAAGGCGCCGCTCGGCGCGGTATGCAAGGCGCTGGTCCACATCGAGCCCGACCCGGTCAAGCGGGCCGCGCTCAGGGCCCAGGCGTTGCTTGCCGTCAAGGCCTTCGGCATTCCCATGGCGATTTGCGCCACCATGGCCGACGCGCTTTCGCTGGCCGCGCGGGCGCTGAACGAGACCACGCCGGATGCGTCCGCGGATGCGCAGGCACCCCGGGCAGCCGCGCGTTGAGCGCTGTACAACCACCGTCATGGCCCAAACCGCGACATTCTCCGTGCCTATGAAACCACTGCACATCACCATCGTCGGCGCCGGCCTGGGAGGCTTATGCCTGGCGCAAGGGCTCAAGCAGCGCGGCATCGCCTTCGATGTCTATGAGCGCGACACCGCACTGGCCAGCCGTACGCAGGGCTACCGCATCCGGATCGACCACGCTGGCCAAGAGGCCTTGAAGGGTTGCCTGCCGGCGGCTTTGTTCAGCGTGTTCCAGTCGACCAGCGCCATCCCCAACGCTGGCGTCAACATAGTCGACACCGGGCTCGAGGCTGTCAGCGGCAGGTGGGTGGAGGCGTGGCGGCGTGGCCGGGGCGATGCGTCCGCCGCAGCGGAAGTGGAAGCAGAAGCGGAAGCGGAAGCGGAAGACCTGAGCGTGAACCGCCAGACGCTGCGCGAAGTCCTGATGCATGGCATCGAGGACCGGGTGCATTTCGGCAAGGTATTTGTGCGTTACCGCGAGGACGGAGACGCTCGCGTGCAAACGGGCTTCTCCGATGGTTCATCCACTGTATCGGACCTGCTCGTCGCGGCGGATGGCGTTAATTCAAGGGTGCGCCGGCGGCGCCTGCCGGGCGCGGCACCGGCCGATACCGGGTTTGCCTGCCTCTATGGCAAGACCTATCCCACGCCTGCCACGCTGGTGCGGCTATCCGGCTTGCTGCCGGCCAGGACGTCGATCGTCTTTGGCGATGGCCTGGCCGTCATCATCGATCCGATGCGGTTCCGCCCGCCGCCCGCGGGGTACCGCCTGAGCATGCCTGGCGACTACCTCTACTGGGCCATCGTCGGCGCGCGCGAAACCCTTGGCATCGGCTGGGAAGCCGGAGACGCGTTGCAACAGGACGCGCTTGCCGCGCGCCTCGAACGCATCTCGGCTGGGTGGCATGCCGGGCTGTGCCCGCTGTTCCAGCTGAGCGATCGAGCCTCGCTGGCCATGGTGCCCGTCAGGGCGGCAGATGTGCCCGCTGCCTGGCCAAGCAGTGCTGTCACGGTGTTGGGAGACGCCATCCATGCCATGAGCCCGGCCGGCGGCCTGGGGGCAAACACGGCGCTGCACGATGCGCTCCTGCTATCGCGGCAGCTGGGCGAGGCCGCCGCCGGCCGCCGCTCGCTGCGGGCGGCCATTGGCGGCTACGAAACAGCGATGCGGGAATACAGCGCGCGCGCCATCCTGGCGTCGCAGCGCGGGACAGAGGTGTTGCTGGGCGCCAGCGGCCGGCAAGCGGAGCGGGTCCTGGCCGGCTAGGCGTGGTGATCTGGGAAGGCGGTGACGCGACCTGGCGCACACAAGCGCACCCAGCGCGGCCAAGCGAAGGGGCCGCGCGCGGTTGCCGCCGCAAAGATCCGAACCCGGGGCGCTATTGCCCGGGAGCGAGCATTGCCACGCGGCGGCGCGGCACGTGGGTGGCCGCGCCTTTCAGCTGCTCGCTACTTCGATTTCGCGCCGTCCGTGTATGGGTCGGCCTTGCCGGCCTTGGCGCCATCCGTATAGGGATCAGCCTTGCCGGCCTTGGCTCCGTCCGTATAGGGATCGGGCTTGCCTTGCGTGGCATTCAGGTCCATTTGCGTGGATTGCTTCGCACCATCCGTGTACGGATCGAACTTGCCGGTTTTCGCCCCATCTGTATAGGGATCGGCCTTGCCGGCCTTGGCCCCGTCGGTGTACGGGTCGAACTTCTTCTGCTGGCCATAGCTCAGGCCTGAAGCCGTTGCGGCGGCGACAAGTAACGTCAACGTGAGTACTCTGCGCATCTCTTGCTCCGGTGGTAAGGAGGTGGTCGCCTGTGGTTCAGCGAGGGTGCGCCCGGTCACAGGCCGGCCGGAATAGCTGGCATCTGCGCCACGCCAGGCAAGCTGGGGCGGTAACCTCGATGGGCCAGCGGGGCACGCTAGTGAAGGCAGGCCAGGGCGCATGAGAGCTCGTCCCCGCCTGCCTATGCTGCGTCCCGCACAGTTCATCCTAGGAGTGAATCCAGGGAGGCCGTAGTAAAACGTTGTAAATCCTTGTTGCGCTTTTTCCTTTCGGCCGCGCCCTTTCCCGGAGTGCGAAACGTGTGCAGCGGCCGGTGCCTTCCCCGATTTTTCTGGCTTTCCCGGCTTTCCCAGCCTTTCTTCGAGCGTATCGCCACGGTCCATGTGCGCTTTGCGCTGTATCCTGGACTTCTGGTCTCCGATCTAAAAAACCCCTTGACTATCTATCTACCAGTAGATAATATTTAACACATGGAAGCCGCTGCTCCGCCCCAGCAAGAAAAGCTGCAGCAGGAAAGAGGATCCAGCGCATCACCCGGGGAATTCCCGTTTTTTTTGGCCAGCTCATCTATCTACTAGTAGATAACAGGCGAAGGAAGCGAAGGGTTCCAAAGCGTACCGATTCGATTCCGCCCAAGCGCGGGTCCTCAAATGCAAATGGAGAACATCATGACCTCGAACCTCTTCGCCAAGACCCTGATCACCGCCGCCGCCCTTGCTGCTGCTTTCGTTGCCGGCACTGCCCAGGCTTCGGGCCCGAAGGACAGCACGTTCTCGGGTGACAAGTACGGCTACGTGTTCCGCACCACCACGCCCGACGCCTTCACCGACGGCGCGCGCAGCGGCAAGTTCGACCCGTTCACCGAAGGCGCACGCGTTGGCAAGGCTGACCCGTACACGGATGGTGCCCGCGTGGTAGCCGGCCTGGATCGCAGCGGCGTCTCCGCCAGCCCGGCCCGCAGCGTTGACGCTTACACCGATGGCGCGCGTGGCGGCAAGTTCGACGTGTTCAGCGAAGGCGCCAATGCCTGAGCGCGGCATGGGCATCCCGGCGATCGCCGCACGGATGCCCGATAGCGGTTGGGAAACAGAGTGAGCGTGAAATAGAGTAGGGGTGCATCATGAACTTACGGGACAGCTTCCTTATCCTGGCCGGCTGGGTGGTTCTCTGTGTCGCCAGTGGCTCTGCAATCACCGTGGTGGCGCAAGTGCTCCCGGCGTGAGCCGACATAGGGCGGTGATAAGCGCAATTGAGGCGTAACTTAGGCCAACTAAGCCGGCTTGTTGCGACTGCACACGAAATTGGCTTGAGGATCTATCGATAGATAGATAAGATCACGCTATGAAAACGCAATCCGTACGCGAACAACTGCTCGAACACACGTTGGTGCTTATCCGCCGGCGCGGTTTCAATGGTTTCAGCTATCGCGACCTGGCCGAGCTGGTCGGCGTGAAGACGTCGAGCATCCATTATTACTTCCCCGCCAAGGACGACCTGGTGCTGGAGGCGGTGAAGGAATACAGCGCCCGCATCTCCGAGCGGCTGCGTAGCGTGGATGCTTCGCTTCCCCCTGCCGCGCAAGCCGAGGGCTACCTAAACTTCCTGCGTACCGCGGCATGCGGCGACCAGATCTGCCTCGCGGGCATGTTGTCCACCGAGACGCTGTGCCTGCCGGAGTCGGTTCACGCCGAGCTCAAGGCGTTCTACCGCATGAACGAGAACTGGCTGATGGGGCTGATCGAGCGCGCGCAGAAGGAATACGGCAAGGTCTACCCGGTGACGGCTCGCGCGCTGGCGCAGGTGATCTACGGCGCGCTGCAGAACGGCCTGATCGTTGCGCGGCTGTTTGGGGCGCCTGAGCGGCTGGAGTCCGCCGCGGACCTGCTGATGGCTTCGGTATCCGAGTAATACGTACAAGACGTATAAGACGTATCAAATATCCGGGAAGTATCGGACGAGATGGCAGCCCGCTGCTGGCACATGAAAAAGCCGACCTGTCGAGGTCGGCTTTTTGTTTGCATCTGAGCGCCGCGTTTCAACCTGCTGCGTGCTTGGGCACCTGCCACGTCTCGTCGGACTCCTGCACGCGGCCGTCCTCCACCAGCTTGAGCAGGTGCGCCAGCAGCGAGCGCTTTGCCACCGGGAGCATGCGCTCCGGCACGTCGTCGTAGACGCGCAGGAGCAGGGCGTCGATGCCGGTCTCGCCAAGCTCCCGTAGCCCGTTGAGCACCTTTGCCTCACGCTGCATGCGATGGCGGATCAAGGTGCGGATGGCATCCACGGGCCGGGGCATCAGGAAGCCGTGGCCGGGCGCGAGCCATTCCAGGTCTTCGTCCTGCAACGCGGCCAGCGAGGCCAGGTACGCGCGCATGTCACCGTCGGGCGGATTGATGACGACGGTGGATCCCTGCATCACGTGGTCGCCGGTGAACAGGGTCTTTTCTTCCTCGAGCAGGAAGCAAAGATGATTGGATGCATGGCCCGGCGTGTGGACGACACGCAGCGTGCAGCCTTCGCCCAGCGCCAGGCGCTCGCCGTGCGCCAGGATGCGCTCGGGCTGGAAGGTCTGGTCCTGGCGTGGCGTCTGCGGCGCGGGGCGGCCCAGCACCGGCGCGCCGGTGGCGGCCTTGAGCCTGGATGCCGCCGGCGAGTGGTCGATGTGGGTGTGGGTGGCCAGGATCCAGCGGATCGGGCCTGGCGCGGCCGCCAGCACGGCGGCCACATGGGCTTCGTCGTCGGGGCCCGGATCGATCACGGCCCATTCGTTGCGCGCCGGATCGCCCACGAAATACGTATTGGTGCCGGGCCCGGTCATCACGCTGCCATTGCCGGCGGTGACGCGCCAGATGCGCTCGGACAGGCGTACCGCGGCGCCGGTCGCCAGCTCATAGCGCGCATGGCCCTGGCCTTGCGGGTCGATGCGCTCGATCTCGGCATAGGCGGGCTCGCTGGGCAGCACGGGCCGCAGGCCACCGCCGCCTTGGGCCAGGCGCGGCATGATGCGCGCAATGTCGCGCAGCTGCGCCGCGTGGTCAAAGCAGGCCTGAGCAGTGTCGAAGCGGGCAATCGACGCTAGCGTGCGCCGCGTGACGGCCACCAGCTTCAGGCCGCGCGCCGGATCGATGGCATCGCTCGGGCGTATCCAGAGATGCTCCACGGCCTCGTCGCCATCGTGCGTGGCGGACTGGCCGGCGGGCGCCACGGCCACGAAAAAACGCGTGTCGAAGCGCTTGGGCAAGCCGGGTGGCGTCAGCCAGTGGCTGTGATACGCCAGGCGGTCCACAGCCAGGCGCACGCCAAGGCGCTCGCAGAGCTGCGCCATGCCCGGCCCACCGCTGCGCGCGGATTGCCGCAGCCATGCCTGCTGCGTGGCATCCAGCGTGTCCAGCGCGATCAGCTTGCCGCTGGCATCGCTCGCGAACAGCAGGCCGGCTTCCTCGAAACACTCGCGCACGGCTGCCAGGTAGAAATCCAGGCCGCCGTCAGGCAGCTTGAGACGGGTGCTGGCCGCGGCATCGTCCAGGCCGGCGCTGGCGTCGTGCAGGGTCTTGTCTTGGGGGTCGAGCGTGCCGCCGGGAAAGACGAAGGCGCCGCTGCTGCGGTCGTCGTCGCGCTCGGGGCGACGCACCAGCAGCACTTCCATGCCGGCCGCGCCATCGCGCACTACCAGGATGCTTGCGGCTTGACGCAGCGAGGGGGATCGTAAAGGAGGGGTGTTTCCGCTCTGTTCTTGTTCGCGCATATGGGGCGGTTCCTGATGGACTGGCTAGGATCAGGCGACAGTGTAGCGGCATCGCACGGTTATGCCACCAAGGGAAAGCGAGGACGGTAAGCCGTTAGCGGGGCCGTCCCGCACTTGCGGGCAGGACGGCTGCGGTGCTGATTACTGCTGGTTGGACGTTGTTTTGTTCATCGCTGCGAATTGCTGCGTGAGGTAGGTTTTGGTGGAGTTCATCCGGGTCATCATCAGGTCAAGCTGCTGGAACTGCGCGCGATAGCGTGCCATCGTGGCGTCGATCCCCGCGGAGGTGCGGGTGTAGGCGCTGTCGAGGTCCTTCAGGTTGGTGTTGAGGCCTTCGGTGGCCGTCGTCAGCGCGCCCTTTGTGGCACTGAACGATTTCACCATTTCCGTCAGTTGATTGCCATAGCCGGACTTGCCGTCGGCACCGCTGAACAGCTGCGCCACGCCGGTCCGGTTGGTGGCGAGCGCCTTGTTCAGCTTGGCGGTGTCGAGCCCCATGGAGCCGTCGGCCTTGAACGAGATCCCGATCTGGGTCAGGTTGACCAGGCTGGAATCGCTGGTGGCGGTCTGCGGCGCGTTGAACACGGAGCGCAACTGGTTCTGGATCGTGCGCAGCGTAGCATCGCCCAGCAGCGGCGACTGCGTGCCCTTGTTGCTCTTGTCGAAGGCGGACAGCTTCGCGGCGGTGCTTTGCAGCGTGTTGTAGGCCGTGACAAAGCTCTGTACGGCGGTAGCCATCGTCCCGGTGTCGGTGACGGCGGTCACCGTGCTATCGCCCTTGCTCAGCAGGTTCAGCGTCAGGCCCGGCGCGGCGCCTTGCACCGAGTTGGTCGGGCTGCTCACGTCGATGCCGTTGATGTTCAGCTTGGCATCGAGGGCCTCGATGTTCTGCTTCATCGCCTTGGTGCCGGCCGGGTCATACGCCAGCAAGCCGGCAATGGTGCTGGGGTCGCCGGCGCCGTTGCTGTCCACGGAGATGCGCATGCTGGACTTGGCGCCCGTGGTGTTGGACGTCAGTACCATGCGGTACGGCGTGCTGCCGCCATCGTTGACGATGCTGGCGGTTACGCCCGAGTTGGATGCATTGATCGCATCGCGGATGCCGGCCAGCGTATTGTTGGTGCCGTTGATGTTGATCGAGGCAGGCTTGGCGGTGCCGGGCGTGAAGACGGCGCCCTCGGTGGTGCCGAATTCGATCGTGATCTTGGCGCTGCCCAGCAACTGGCCCGTGCTGTCGGTGATGCCATTGGACACCAGCGTTTGCGACTGCGCCAGCTGCGACACCTTGACGGCATAGCTGCCCGCCAAGGCGGACTTGTCGGCCACGACGCCCAGCACGCCGGTATTGCTGGAGGTGGTGGTGCTGCTGTTGTACAGGCTCGCCGAGCCGAGCGCGCTGGCGGCATTCTGGAACGAAGCCAGCGCGCCTTGCAGCAGACCATAAGCGGAGAGCTTGGTGGTGTGGACGGTGGCCTTCTTGGTCAGGGCAGTGAGCTTGGTCTCTTCCGCCTTTTGCAGATTGTCCAGCAAGGTGCTCAGGTCCAGCTGGGACCCGACTCCTATCGAGGAAATAGCCATGGTTGCAATCCCTTAATTGCATGTTGGAGGAGGCCGGCCCGCCGAAGCGGCCCGGCTGGTCAGGAGAGCCAGTTGCGCGCGGATGATACGGCCGGCACGCAGGGCTTCCTCGGGCGAGGTACTGATCGATGGCGTCGCCATAAGCGTGCGCTGTATTGCGACAAGCCGCTGGTTCCTGGCAGGAAATCCGGTGCCAGTGGCCTGGCTGTCGCGTCGCCCTTGATGTTGTCGACACGAGGGTAGATACGGATACGCCGGGACAGCCGTGGGACGCCACTGGCCATTAAGATGCTGCTGATTTCACCCCGGCTCGCTGATCTGTCGGCTGTGGGCGCCGATCTTGTCCTCGTTTCGCGCTGAAGATGTGCGCATCGACCGAAAACCAGGGGGTAATCCCGATCGTGTGCTTCACTCTTCACGCTCAAGATCGTAGCGGCGTGGGCCTGGGGCCAATTGAGTGAATAAGGGGTGAAAGTCCGCGCATATCGTTTGGGTCGGCGCCGCCCACGGCGTGTCGCCAGCCGCAGCGAAACCCATCGCCGGGCCTGCAAAAAAATGCACTGCGGGACCGTCAATTTGCCATTAAGTTTGAGAGGGAGATGCCGATATGGACCGCAAGGGTTTGCTCGACGCAGCGGCGGTACTGGAAGACCTGGCGGCCGGCCAGCAGCCTGACCCGGCGCGCCTGGCGGCTGGCGCGCAGGCGCTGGAGGCCATGCACGCCGACCACCCCTCATGGCGCGACATGACCGACGCCGCCTTTGGCCTGCAGGCGCTGGCCGCGGGTGGCGCGCTTGGCCTGGACGCGAAGGGGCGCGCACGCGCGGCCCGCCTGGCGGAGGTCGTGCGCAGCCTGGTCGATCCGTTGTAGGACCAGCTGGCGGCGGTGCCTAAGAGGCCGTTTCAAGATGAAGCGAAGCGGTTCTGGCCAGGCGCGCGGCCGCAGACAGTACAAGCGGATCGGCCAAGGCCGCGCGACGACGCCAGCATCGTTTTGAAATGGCCTCTAAGCCAGCGACAGGACGATGACCGCCGCGCCAATGACGGCAACCAGGTCCTCGATGACCGCCGCCGGCAGGTCCCTGCCGAATATCGCCGCAAGGCGCGCGCGCATAGCCGCGCCGCCGAGCGTGCCGATCACCGCGCCCACGGCGCCAAGAACGCCGCCTCCCACCAGCATGCCGCCACCCGCGCCGATCGTGGCCCCGCACAGCGCCCCCGAGAGAATGCGCGCGCCGAACTGCGGCGGCACCTTGCGGCTCGGCGTGCCGGGCAGCTTGTCGGTGATGAGCTCCACTGCGGCCAGCACGCTGAAGACCCATGGCGTGAACCGATAGCCCATGAAGGCAAGCCAGCTGCCCGACAGATCCAGCAAGCCCGCGTGGACCGCCCAGCTGACGGCGGCAGGCGCCGTCATGGCGCGCAGGCCAGCCACGATGCCGATAAAAAGCGAGAGCACGTACAGGGTCATGGCGTCTGTCCTCAATCAAGGCTGACAACGGTGGCATGGCTGTGACGCGGTGAGCTTAAGGCCGGGCCGTGCGTGGGCACGTGCGCTAACCCACATGGCGAGTATGCCAGCGGCGCATGGCGAAGCAAGCGCCCGAGCAAGAAGACGCGGGCTCGCCGGGGACTTGAGTTGCATCTTCCCTAGGTGCCTCGGCATCGGGAAAACCATTATTTGATATGGAATCAAAAAACAATAACATTTATTGAGTCTATATCAATTTAACGGGAAGGCATCCGTTGCCGAAGCCGCCTGTCGGGCAACGGCACGATAGCCCGCGGGCTATCGCAGCTCGCGGACCAGACCCGATCAAGGAGGAGCAATGAAGAAAGCACTGGCCATGGCCGCGGCCACGCTCGCGGCACTGACCTACGGGCAGGCGCACGCCCAGTCGTCCGTCACGATGTATGGCGTGGTGGACGCGGGCGTCGAATACCTGAACCGGGCGCCGAACGCGGCAAAGCAGGGGGACAGCGTGTTCCGCATGACTTCCGGCAACATTGCCGGCAGCCGCTGGGGCATGCGTGGCGTGGAGGATCTCGGTGGCGGCCTGAAGGGTGTCTTTGTGCTGGAAGGCGGCATGGTGCTCGATACCGGAGTGTCCTCGCAGGGCGGCCGGATCTTTGGACGCAAGGCCTATGTCGGCTTCGACAGCAGCACGTATGGCCAGTTCACGCTAGGCCGGCATCACAACCTGATGTTCGACCTGATCATCTCGTTCGACCCGATGTTCTTCGCGCCGAAGTACTCGTCGTTCAGCCACGACAGCTGGCTGGCGGGTCGCGTGGACAACGCGGCCAAGTACACCGGCAAGTTTGGCGGGCTGACCGTAGCGGCGCTGTATAGCTTCGGGGTGGACTCCACGGTGGCCAACGGTTCGGAGGTGCCGGGCAACAGCCGCGTGGGGCGCGACATGAGCGCGGGCTTTACCTACCAGGCCGGCCGTTTTCGCGTGGGCGGCGTGTATGACCAGCTCAATGGCAACAGCGCCGCGACGGCCGGCAAGACCGAGCGGCGCTATGTCGGGACGGCCGCGGTGGATCTGGAGGCGGTCAGCATCTATGTGGGCTACCGCAGGCTGGCGAGCCAGTTGCTGGCGTCGATGTCGCGCACGGACCTGATGTGGACCGGCGTGAACTGGAACCTGGCGCCGGCCGTTGCGCTGACCGGCGCCGTGTACAAGACCAATGACCGCACCTCGGCCAAGGACCCGATCTCCTTTGTGCTGTCGGTCGACTACCGGTTCTCCAAGCGTACCGATGCCTACCTGACGGCCTCCTACACAAAGAACAGCGGCGGCTCCGCGCTTAGCGCCAACGGTTACGACGGCTCGATCGTCCCTGGCGCCAATCAGCTTGGCACGGTGGTGGGCCTGCGACACAGCTTTTGAGTGGCGGCGCCTGACGCGCTTGTCACCGGGCACATCTGGCACTTTCCTGTGCGGCTAACGCCGGCTCTTCGCGGCTGCCCGTCGATATGACGATGCAGCCGCTTTTTTGTTCATGGCCGGGTGTCGGCTGCGTAGTGGTGGGGCAAGGTTTACCATTAATTGACATGCAATCAAATAATGACTAAATTATTGAGACGGTAGCATTTAATCAAAGGAGACGCCGTGGCGGAGCAGAACAAGGCACAGGTAACAGCGGGCATGCGTGGCGCGTCGTGGGATGCACGACTGATGACGCGTCCTTACCAGATGGTCCCCTATGCGCTGGGTACCGCGGACGGCCAGCGCACGCTCGGCTTTCTCTTCACGGCGACCGGCAAGGAAAAGACCGTCGTTTCCATCATGCACCCCCGCGAGATGGCGATCACGCACTATCTCGTGCCGTTCATTCTCGACGCCGGCTGCGCCTGCTGGGTGCAGGGCCCCCGGTCGATCGGCAACGACCTGCGGCTGGAGCATGAGATCGCGTTGTTCGACGTGGCGGCAGGCATGACGCACCTGCGCGAGCTGGGTTTTGCGCGCATCGTGCTGCTGGGCAATTCCGGCGGCGCTTCGCTGTACACCTTCTACAACCAGCAGGCGCTCGCGCCGGCTGCGCAGCGCATCGCGCGGACCCCGGGTGGTCGTCCGACCAACCTGGCCGAGCTGCAAATGCCCACGGTTGACGGCATGATCCTGATCTCTCCGCATCCCGGGCAGGGCAAGCTTTTGATGACCGGGCTCGATCCCTCCGTGGTCGACGAGAACGACCCGATGCAAACCGATGCGTCGCTCGATCCGTTCTCCGCGGCGAACGGCTTCGACGCCGCGAGTGGACGCGGCAGCTATGCGCCGGACTTTGTCGCGCGCTACAGCGCCGCGCAGGAAGAGCGGGTGAAGCGGATCGACGAGCACGCGAGGCAACTGCTGCGCCGCAAGCAGGCCGCCCGCCAGCGCATCAAGACAGGCGCCGGCAGCGAGCTGGACCGGCGTGTGGCCGCGCATGCGCCCATCTTCCACGTCTGGCGCACGGACGCTGACCTGCGGTCCTGGGACATCACCCTGGACCCGTCGGACCGCCAAACGGGCACGCTGTGGGGCAAGGACCCCTTTGTTTCCAACTGGGGCAGCGTTGGCTTCGCACGGGTGGTGACGCCGCAGTCCTGGCTGTCGACCTGGTCGGGCCTGACTTCCAACGCATCGCTGGACAAGACCATCGGCGCGGTGCACCAGCCCACGCTGCTGCTGGAATACACCGGCGACCAGTGCACGTTCCCGGCCGATATCGAGTCCATCTACGCGCAGATCGGCAGCACGGAAAAGCGCCATATCCGCGTGCGGGGCAATCACCATGGCATGGCACTGAGCCGCGACGAGGAGCCGGGCCAGCGTATCGCCGGGGCGCACATCGTCGAGTGGCTGCGCGAGCTGATGGTGTAAGTAAAGTCATCCCGTGCGCCGCAGGCCAACGCGGCGCGCTGACAGAAAACAGACAACAGAAAACAGACAAGCAAGGGTAGAGAGACATGATGCAATCCCAATCGGTACGGCCCCCGGAATTGCTGGCGGGGGTCAGGTATCCCGACGAGGACCGGCTACGGCGCTATGTTGCCGACGGCGTGCTGACGCAAGAAACGCTGACCGGGGCCTTTCGCGCGTCGTTTAAAACCCATGCGGACCGGCTCGCGCTGGTCGGCCCGGAAGGCCGGCTGACCTACCGCGACCTGGACGAGAAGACCGAGCGCCTTGGCGCTGCGCTGCTGGCGCTGGGCCTGCGGCCTCTGGATCGCGCGGTGTTCCAGTGCGGCAACAGCAATGAGCTGCTGCTGGCGTTCCTGGGCTGCCTGAAGGCGGGCATCATTCCGCTTTGCTCCCTCCAGGCGTTCCGCAAGCTGGAAATCGGCTACCTCGGCAATCTCTGCGAAGCCCGCCTGCATGTCGTGCAGGGCGATGACGCCAAGTTCGACGACGTGGCCTTCGCGCAGGAAATGCAGGCCGAAGTGCCGAGTTTCTCCATCATCCTGCAAGCACGTGGCGAGCGTCGTGGCAGCGCGGTGTTGCTAGCCGACCTGATCGAAGAGATGCCGCTGGCTCACGCGCGCGAGATCCTGGCGGGCGTGAAGCTAGATCCCTTCCAGGCCGCCGTATTCCAGCTCTCCGGCGGCACCACGGGCGTGCCTAAAATCATCCCGCGCTTCCAGAGCGAGTACCTCTACAACATGCGCGCGGTGGCTGCGTGCAATGGCTACACGAAGGACGACGTGCTGTTCTTCCCCACGCCGTACATGCACAACCTCAACATGGGCTGCTTCTTCGGCCCGTTCCTGCTGACCGGCGCCACATTGACGGTCACGCCGGATCTTAGCGAGGAAAACCTGCGCGGCCTGGTGCGCGATTACCAGCCTACCTGGTTCGGCGTGGCCGGGCCGATCCTCACGCGCATTGCGCCGGAACTGGCGCAGTCGGATGCCGGCGCGCGGGCGCGCAGGAATTTCATCGCGCCGAAGAACGCCGCGGGCCTGACCCGCCTGACGGGCTCGCCCACGCACCATATCTTCGGCATGACCGAAGGCGTGATCATGTTCGCCCGCAAGGATGACCCGCAGGAGATCCGCGACACCTCCGTCGGCAGCCCGGTGTCGGCGCATGACGAGGTCAAGCTCGTGTCACCGGGCACGGAGGATCCCGTGGCCGACGGCGAACCCGGCGAGGCCCTGTTCCGCGGGCCTTACACCATCCGCGGTTACTACAAATCCGAGAAGGAGGACCAGACGCGCTTCACCGCGGACGGCTTCTACCGCTCCGGCGACCTGATGACGTCGCGCGTGGTGGACGGCAAACGCTATTACTTCTTTTTCGGGCGCATCAAGGATGTGGTGGATCGCGGCGGCGAGAAGATCAATGCCGAGGAGCTGGAGAACGTCGTCAACCTGCACCCGGGCGTGTTGGCCTGCGCTGTGGTGGGCATGCCCGACCGCGTCTATGGGGAGCGCGTGTGCGCCTTCGTCATACCCAAGCCGCCCGCAAGCGACCTCACGCTGGCGCAACTGACCCAATACCTGCAGGAAGCCGGCCTGGCCAAGTTCAAGTGGCCAGAGCGGCTGGAGGTCGTCCGAGAGTTCCCGCTGACCGCATCCGGCAAGCTCAGCAAGGTGCTGTTGCGCCAGCAGATCATCCAGTTGCTCGAGGCCGAGACGGCCGGCAACACCGTAACCGAAGGGAAGTGAAATGACCGAAGCGAAACACCTTGTCGGCGTGCCGTCCGTGCAGTTGCATGGCGTGCATCACACCGCGCGCCCCACCTGGAAGCTGGCCCAGACCGTGCATTTCTACCGAGACCTGCTTGGCCTGCCGCTGGTCCACGCCATCTCGGCCAAGGGCTGGGGCCCGGACAACCATGCGGATTTCCTGCACTTCTTCTTCGATAGCGGCAACAGCAGCACCATTGCCTTCTTCTACTACATCGGCACCGAGCGGCCGGACTGGCTGGCGGTGCGCGAGCACTACCAGGATCGCGCCACGCACACCGCCTGGCGCGTGCGCGACGAAGCAGAGCTGCTGGAATGGCGGCAGCGCGTGGAAGCGGTCGGCATTCCGGTGCGCTACCAGATCCGGCACGAGGTCATCGAGTCGATCTACTTCAACGATCCCAACGGCTATCCGATCGAGATCACCTGGCAACTGCGCCCGTTCAGCGAGGCCGATGCGCTTGACGCGGCGTTGACCATCGAGGCAGCCATGCAGCTGGAGCAGGCAGCGGACGCCGCCACGGCTTTCACGTCCATCGAGCCGGTCTGGCAACGCAAGGCCGCGCAGATCGGCACGGCACCGGAGCAGGCTGGCAAGGCATCGGTCTATGTGCTGGACGTGCCGGAGTTTGCCGCGCTGATCGGCGTGGCGCGTACTACCGAAGGCTATGCCACCACCTCGCTGAAAAACGGCTATGTGCGCATCGACGGCAATCCGCAGATCCGCTTCCGGCGCAAGGCGCTAGGCTTCAAGCCGGCAGTCTGGTACGGCGCGCTGACCGGCGGCCTGGTCGGGCGCATCGTCCAGTTCGATATGGACGCGCTGGTGATTTCCCCGGAGGAGGCGCAATGAAAGCCGCAACGAACGTCGCCATCATCGGGGGCGGCCCCGCCGGGCTCTTCCTCTCCATCCTGCTCAAGGAGCGGCTGGCATCGGTGGAGATCGACATCTACGAGCAAAACCCGGAGGACGCCACCTTCGGCTTCGGTGTGGTGCTCGCCGACACCGGGCTGTCCAACCTGCGCGCCGCATCCCCAGCGGTGGTCGACGAACTCGCCAAGGCGATGCGTTTCAGCGACCGGCACACCATCGTGAGCCACGAGGCGCCGATCACCATGAAGCGCCCCGGCGCGGGCGGCGGCGCGATTCCTCGCATCCAGCTGCTGTCGGTGCTGCAGGCGCGTGCCCGCGAACTCGGCGTGCGCGTGACGTACAACAAGCGCATCAGCGATTTTTCGGCCATCGAGGCCGACCTGGTCGTGGGCGCCGATGGCGTCAACTCGCTGCTGCGGGCGTCCAACGAGGAGGGCTTCGGCACCACGCGCCACAACCTGACCAACCACTTTGCCTGGTACGGCGTGGAGAAGGCGTTCCCCAATCCGTCCCTGGTGTTCCGGCAGTACGAGGGCGGCTATTTTGTCGCGCACTACTACCCGTATTCGGACTCCATGAGCACGTTCGTGGCCGAGTGCGACCACCGGACCTGGCAGGATTTCGGTATGGATGCCATGTCCAACGAGGCGCGCCAGGCTCTGTTCGAGATTGTGTTCGGCGCGGAGCTGGGTGGCTACAAGCTGGTCTCCAACAACTCGAACTGGCGCCAGTTCCCGGTCGTGATCAACCAGACCTGGCACGTCGGCAACCAGGTGCTGATCGGGGATGCGCTGACCAGCGCCCACTTCTCGATCGGCTCGGGTACCCGGATCGCCATGGAAGACGCGATCGCGCTGGCCGAGGCTATCGTCGCCTTCCCCGGCGACGTGCCGGCGGCGCTGCAGTGCTACGACGAGGTGCGCCGACCGCAAAAGGCCAAGCTCATCCGCGCCTCGGAGGCTTCGTACAACTGGTACGAGCGTATCCGCGAATGGATGAACGTGGCAACGCCGCATGAGTTCGTCTACCGCTTCATGACCCGCACCGGCCGCGTGGATGTGAACCGGCTGCGTGAACAGTATCCGACCCTGATCGCCGAGCTGGCCGCCGCGGGCGTCACCGATCTCACCGTGCCGCAGCCATGATGCGTGCCACCGAATACGTGCTGAGCGAGCGGCCGTTCGTGGTGCGCCGTACCGTGCGCTGGGGCGATTGCGATCCCGCTGGCGTGGTGTACACGGGCCGCTTCACCGACTACCTGCTGGGCGCGGTTGGCCTGTTTGCCGACCACATGGCCGGCGGAGCGGGGCGGCTTGGCGATGCGCATGGCGTGGGCACGCCGTGCAAGGCGATGCGCTTCGAGTTCATCGGCACGTTGTGGCCGGACGACGTGATCGACATCGAGTGCTTTGTCGAAGCCATCCGTACGCGCTCCTATGACATCCGCTGCATCGCCAGGCGCCCCGGTGGCGCGCCGGTGTTCGATGCCGTGTTTTCCCCGATCTGCGTGCGGCTGGACGAGCGCGTGGGTACGCCGATCCCGGATTCCCTGCGCGCCGCGCTAAGCACGTTCCTGCGCAAGCCGGCCGCAGAGCCCCAGACTTAACGAGAACAAGCGAACAAGCGAACCCAAGATGAATTACCGAATTGGCCAGATCGTTCCCAGCTCCAACATCACGATGGAGCGCGAAGTGCCCGCCATCTTTGCCGGGCGCATGCAGCAACTGCCACAGCGTTTCTCCTTTCACTCCAGCCGCGTGCGCATGCACCGCGTGGTGGCGCATGAGCTGGAGCGCATGAACCGCGACATGGGCCGCTGCGCGCAGGAGCTTGCCGATGCGCGCGTGGATGTGATGAGCACGGCCTGCCTGGTGGCCACGATGTGCATGGGCAAGGGCTACCACCGGCAAGTGATTGAAGACCTTGGCGCGGCCATCGCCGATGCACCTTACCAGCCCGCGATCATGACCTCGGCCGGCGCGCTGGTCGAGGAGCTGAAGGACTTTGGCGCCAGGCGCATCGCGCTGATGGCGCCCTACAGCGATGCGCTGACGCG
The DNA here is from genome assembly GCF_058794615.1 of Cupriavidus sp. GW823-FHT07A04. NCBI lineage: Bacteria > Pseudomonadati > Pseudomonadota > Betaproteobacteria > Burkholderiales > Burkholderiaceae > Cupriavidus > Cupriavidus sp. GW823-FHT07A04. The sequence continues at coordinate 16,994 of NZ_JBXAHA010000016.1, read as the reverse complement.
CACTGTGGTCGAGTACATCGAAAGCGAAGGCATCGAGGTCAAGGACGCGATCAACTTCTCGATCCTCGACAACCTGGAGGTCGGCGAGCGCGATCCGCTGCAGTTGCTGGAGGACGTGAAGCGCCTGGACACCGCCGGCGTGGACACGGTGGTGCTGTCCGCCTGCGTGCAGATGCCGTCGTTCGCGGCGATTGAGCGCGCGCAGCTGGCGCTGGGCGTGCCCGTCACCTCCACGGCCGTCTGCACGGCGCGGCAGATGATGCGGCGCCTGGGCCTCGAAGCGGTGGCGCCGGATGCCGGCGCATATCTCGGCAGCAAGACCGGGCTGGTGTAAGGGCCGTTAGTGCGCGAGGAGACGACATGATGCAAGAAACCCATGGAACGGCGTCCCGGATTGGACGTTGGCCTTATATCGCGGTAGTGCTGGGTGCGGCGTTTGGCATGCTGGCCGGCTATGCGCCGCTGTTCAATGCCACCGCCGGCGTGTTCGTGCGCCCGCTGGCCGCCGAGTTTGGCTGGGGCCGCTCGGAGGCGTCGCTGTCCTACGCGGCCTCGATGTTCGGGCTGGCGGTGGTTAGCCCGCTGGTCGGGACCATGATGGACCGCTACGGCATCCGGCGCGTGATCTCGGTGTCCGCGGTGGTCTTCGGCATCGCCACGGCGTGCATGGCACTGCAGGACGGCAGCAAGGCCATGTGGGTCAGCCTGTCCGTGGTGGTAGGTGTGTTCGGCGCGGCCACGTCGGTGCTCGGCTATCTCGCCGTGCTGCCGCAGTGGTTCGACCGCCGTCTCGGCCTGGCGCTTGGCGTTGCCATGTGCGGGCTGGGGGCCGGCACCGTGTTGATGCCCGCCACCGCGCAGTATCTGGTGACCGGCTATGGCTGGCGCACTGCTTATGTGGTGCTGGGCGCCGGGTCGATCGTATTGTCCTTGCTGGCGTGCTCGCTGTTGCGGGAACGCAAGGCGGCGGGAAGGGCGCAGGGCGCCGCGCGCGGCCAGGTGGTTGACGGCGTGCCGTTCGCCGAGGCGCTGCGCACCTATCGCCTGTGGGCCATCTGGGCGGTGTTCGTGCTGGGGTCCTCCGCTACGCTGTCGCTCGGGCCGCATCTGCCGGCAATGTTTGCCGACCGGGGCTTCAGCCCGGCGCAGGCAGCGCGCAGCGCCTCGATGGTGGGCATCGGCCTGCTGATCGGGCGCATCCTGACCGGCGTGCTGATCGACCGGATCCACGCACCATTCGTCGCCTGCGTGTTCTTCGGCGGTGGCGCGCTGGGCATCTTCCTGCTGCGCTCGGCGCATGACTACCAGGCGCTGCTGCTCGCCACCATGCTGATTGGCCTCACCATCGGTGCGGAAGGCGACCTGATCTCGTACCTGGTGCGTTCGTACTTCGGCTTGCGCTCTTTTGGTGCCTTGTTCGGCATTGCGTTTTCCGGCTATGGCTTTGGCGCGGTGCTCGGGCCGATCGGGCTCGGCGCCTGGTTCGACCGCTATGGCAGCTACGATGCGCCGCTGCTGGCACTGTCGTGCATGCTGTTGCTGGCCGCTGCGCTGACGCTTTCCCTTGGCCGGTACCGCCGGGCGGGCGAACTGCCGGCCGCGACGCCGGCGGCCGCCGGCGCTTGAGCACGTGTCAGGACCGGACCCGGCCGGTTGACAGGTAGAATTAGCACGGGCGCAATTATCAAGCCGCGCCACCTGTGCCGATCCGCCACTGACCTATGCCAGCCGCCAAGAAAACCGCCACCGTAGCCGAACCCCCTCCCGCCATGCCGCGCCGCCGGGGCCGTCCGCCCAAGACGGACTCGCCGATCGGCGCGGAGGCGACGCTGAGCCGGGTCGCCATCCTGCAGCGCGCCATTGAACTCACGAAGACCATGCCGCTGGACCAGATCTCCATGGTCCAGCTGGCCAAGGATTTTGGCGTGGCGCCCGGGCTCATCCACTATTACCTGGGCGGGCGGGATCAACTGGTCTCAGGCGTGCTGAATGACTACTACCGGCAGCGGTTGGGCCGGCTCTCGTCGCTCACCGGGGACTGGCGCCGCGACGTGGAGTCTTTCGCGCGGCTGAGTTTCCAGGTGGCGATCGAAAACCCCGGTGTGAGCATCTATGTGGCCTCGCACAACCGCTTCCGGCTGTTCCAGGATGTGCAGCCGGGGGAGACCGACTACGGGATGGAGTTTTTCAACCGCATGACGTCGGCCATCATGCAAGGTGGATTCAACGCGGACGAAGTCGCGCTTGGCTATCACCTGCTGGCGCAATACCTTGTGTCTGCCAGCATGGCGGAGGCTTCCCGCCAGTTGCCGGCCTACCACCAGGCCTTCATCGAGAACAAGCTGGAGTCCGTGTCGCCGCTGCAATATCCCGGCGCCCGCTTTGTCAGCAAATCGTTCTCTCGGCTGAGCTCGGAGATAGCGTTCGAGGAAGGGCTGCGCATTACGCTGGACGGCATCGAGGGATGGAAACGGGGTGCAGGCCTTGCCGCCATTCCAGTGGCCAGCGGTGCCGCCACGCCGCGCAAGCCCCGCGTCAAGAAGGCCTGACGAGGGGCGCCTGCACAAGCCCCCGGCGCGCAACGCAGGCAGCCCTACAGCATCGCCTCCGCCTGCGCCAGCAGCTTGCCCAGCGCGAGCTCCATCACCGCGCGCTCCTGGGGGGAAAGCGCGGACATCAGCGTCTCGTGCCGGCTGGAGGCGATCCGCATGATCTTCTCAAACAGCGGCTTGCCCTCGGCGGACAGCGAAATGAGCACCGCGCGGCCGTCGGTGGGGGATGGCTCGCGCCTGACCAGGCCTTGCTTGATGAGGTGATCGGCCGCGCGGCTGGCCTGGCTTTTGTCCAGGTTGGCGAAGCGCGCAAGGTCGATGACCAGGAAGGGGCCGAACTCGCCGATGGCGGCGAGCGTCCTGGCTTCGCTAAGCGACAGGCCTAGCGCTTCCGAATAGGCCTGCGCGATGCCGCGGTCGAACTGCTTGACGATGCGGTGCAGGCGGTACGTGGCGAAGTCGGAGAGGGACAGCTTGGGGCTCGTCATGATGCGCGGCACGGCGTGTTGTCCGCCTCCGTGGCTTCGAAGCTGTGCGAGACCTCATCGAGCAATCGCGTCGCATCGGCAAAGCCGGCATGGCGGCTGAGCGCCAGCAGCGCCACGCGGGCCAGGTAGAGCGGCGTGTTTTGCTCGCCGAGCGCGGTCATGCGGTAGCACATCGCCGTGTAGATTTCATCGAGCTCGGTCGGGCTCATGGTCGTTTGCATAGGGTTCTCCGGCTTAGTCAATCTGCATGGCAAGGGCGATGGCGTTTCGCACATCGCCGGCGCGGGCTTGTCGCCAGCGGCCGCTGACGTAGCCATCCGGGCGGACCAGGTAGAGCGTACCGTCGACGCCGTCCAGTGCGCGCCGCACGGCATCCTGTGGGTCGGCCAGCCGTCCCGCCGCGGGCGCCGTGCCCGCAATCAGGTGGCAATCCAGTTCGACGCCGCTGTCGCAAAGCTGGCGCAGCCCGGGCACGGCGTCGTCCAGATCCTGGCCGGCGCCGGCGAAGCAAAACGCGGTGAAGCCTTTGCCGATGCAGCGGACCAGCGAAGTCGGCGTGCCGTGCGGGCCGACCAGCGGCATGTCAGGCAGCGTGGCGCCCGGCGCCGGACCGGCCTTGAAGGCAGGGTCGTCCGTCGCGGCAATGGGCGAGTCGGCAAAGACCGCCGGACTGGTCTGGCGCGGGTTGATCAGCGAGCGCAGTTCCGCGTGCGCCGCCGATAGCCCCAGCACGGCTTCACGCATCAAGGCAAAGGCAGGCGAGGGCGGGGCCATGAACTCCGTGGTCTTCGCGCCGAAGCGCATGTTCTCGCGCGCCGCCGCCACACGCTCCGTGGAGTAGGAGGGCAGCAAGCCGGGGGAGGCCTTGCCGCGCACGGCAAGGGCAAGCTTCCAGGCGAGGTTGAAGGCATCGTCGAAGCCGCTGTTCAGGCCGCGCACGCCAAAGATGGGCACCAGGTGCGCGGCGTCGCCGGCAAAGAGCGCGCGGCCGTGCACGTAGCTATCCAGCGTGAGGCACTTCGCGTTGTAGATCGAGATCCACAGCGGCGCCCAAGGCGCGGTCACGCCCATCATCTTGAGGTGGCTCGCCACGCGCGGCAGCACATTCTCCGGCTTGACGGCCTGCTCCGCATCCTCGTGCTCGCCGACCTGGTAGTCGATGCGCCACACCTGGTCCGGCTGCTGGTGCAGCAAGATGGTGGAGCCGGGGTTGGACGGCGGATCGAACCACGCCAGCCGCTCGACCTCGCGCGGGGCGTCGATGGCGATATCCACGATGACGTAGCGGCCCTCGTACTGCATGCCGCGCAACGACAAGCCTAGCGCATCGCGCACGGCGCTGCGGCCGCCGTCGGCTGCCACCAGCCAGTCCGCGCGCACGGTGTAGGCATGGTCGCCCGCGGCTACTGCCAGCGTCACGCCCTTGCTGTCTTGCGTGACGGCGGTAACGCGGTTCTGCCAGCGGATTTCGATCAGGTCCGGGTAGCGGGCGATGGCGTCGAGCAGGTATTGCTCGATGTAGTACTGCTGGATATTGACCATGGGCGGAAAGACCTGCCCGGGCTCGTGCGGCATGGTGAAGTGCAGCACCTGCTCGTTGCGGTAGTAGCTGCGGCCGCCCGCCCAGGCGAGGCCTTTGTCCAGGACCGGGGCGGCGACCCCGAGCGCATCGAGGATTTCCAGCGAGCGCCGGGAGATGCAGATGGCCCGGCTGCCTTCACAGGTGCCGTCGTCCGCCTCCAGCACCACGCTGGGGATGCCGTGGCGGGCCAGGGCCAGCGCCACCGCCAGCCCGACCGGCCCGCCGCCGGCGATGACGACCTGGCGCGGAGAATCCGTGCCGCCGGGGTGCAGCACCGGCAGGGATGCGGCGTGCGCTTCGCGCTGGTACATGTCTTGTCTCCTGGTTGTGTGCGCAACCAGTTCAAGATAGTCCAATTTGGTTGCGTACGCAACCAGATTACCTGGGCCCGATCAGAATTCCACCATCGCAAAGTCTTCCTTGCCCACGTCGCACAGCGGGCAGCGCCAGTCGTCGGGGATGTCTTCCCAGCGGGTGCCGGGTGCGATGCCGTCTTCTGGAAGGCCCGCGGCTTCGTCATAGACCCAGCCGCAGATGATGCACACCCATTGCTTGAACGCGTCGGTGGCAGCGGATGCGGCCTTTGCCGCGACGGGGGCTTCCGGCTGCGCGGCGGGCTTCTCTTGTTCTGGCTCGTCCAGGCTGAAGACAAGCGGCGCCGCCGTGGCTTCGCCGCTGGGCGCCAGGCGCGCCTGCAACAGGGCAAGCAGCGCTTGCGCCTCTTCCGTGGTCAGGTCGATCCAGTACGGATCGCCTGCGCCGTCGTTCAGGCGCTTCGGGGAAAACTGGATCTCTACTGCGGTGCCTTTCTTGTACATGCGATCAGGGGGCGGGTGGCGGGGTTTTTGGTTTTTGGATTTTGGATTTTGTGCAGGGTAAGGATTAGACAGGAAAAAGCACGCTGGCGAGCCATTGCTGGAAATCGGCTACCACGTCGGCGGTCAGCTCATGGCCAATGGGGTAGCGCCGCGACCGATGCGGCACGCCCAGCGCGTCCAGCCACTGGTCCGCGCGCTCGGCCCACGCGACGGGCAGCTTGTTGTCGAGTTCGCCGTGCGCGATGAAGGCCGATAGCCCGGCAAGCGCCTCGGGCGGGGCGAGGTGCGGCTCGATCTCCGGCAGGATGCGCCCGCTCAGCACCGCAAAGCCGGCCACGTCAGCCGGCGCGCTCAGGCCAACGCTGGCGCTGAGGATGCCGCCCTGGCTGAAGCCGGCGATCACCGTGCGCGCGGGCAGGGCGCCATCCTGCGCATGGAGGGCGCGGACGAAGGCAATCAGCTGCTGGCGGCTGCGCTCCGCCTGGGCTGCGTTGATGGTGGGCGCGCCACCGGCGAAGCTGACCTCGAAAAAGCCATGCTGGCCGGGCCCGAAGGTGAGCGGGCCTTGCACCAGCACCACTTCCACGCGCGGGTCGATACGGGTGGCCACTGGCGCGAGGCTGGCCTCGTTGCTGCCTACGCCGTGCAGCAGCAGGAGCCGCGCGGCAGGGGCTGCGGCCGTATCCGCTTGCGCCCTTCGCAAGCGATAACGCAGGCCGGTCGCGGGATCTTCGGCCAACGGGCCGATTTCATTGCGGGTGGTGTTCATATCGTCTCGCGTGGCTGTGAGCAAGGGATCAGACAAGGGATCAGACAAGGGATCAGACAAGGGATCAGGGGATCAGGGGATCAGGGGATCAGGGGATCAGGGGATCAGGGGATCAGGGGATCAGGGGATCAGGGGATCAGGCCGCAATGGGCTGCGCGGCTAGCGGCCGGAACTGGCCAAGCACATACGATTCCATCGACAAGATCCCGTAGGTGATGCCGCCGTCGATCACCGCCAGCGGCTCGCCCGCTTCGGCCGCGCCGATGGCCACCAGCAGCGGCAGGAAGTGCTCGTCGGTCGGGTGCGCGCGCTGTGCGTGCGGGGCCAGCCGGCGGTAATCGATCAGCGGCTGCGAGTCGCCGGTGCGCATTGCGCTGCGCACCGCCTCGCGCACCCACTGCGTGAATGCTGCCACGTACGGGGCATCACCGCCGCCATGGCCGCGGAATTCATGGAGGTTGTGCGTCATGCTGCCGGAGGCGACGATCAGCACGCCCTGCTCGCGCAGCGGCGCCAGCGCACGGCCTAGCGCCAGCGCGCCGGCCGGGTCCAGCGGCTGCGGCAGCGACACCTGGAACACCGGCACCTGCGCATGGGGATACAGGTGGCGGATCGGCACCCAGGCGCCGTGATCCAGGCCGCGCTGCGGATCCAGCCCGGCGTTGAAACCGGCCTGCGCCAGCAGCGCCACCGCGCGCTCGGCCAATGCCGGATGCCCGGCCGCCGGGTAGCGGATCTCGTACAAGGCACGCGGAAAACCGCCGAAATCGTGGATGGTCTCGGGCTGCGCGCTTGCCGTCACGCGCACGCCGCCGCGCGTTTCCCAGTGGGGCGAGACCACCAGCACCGCCTTGGGCACTGGCAGCGCGCGGCCCAGCGCGGTGAGCTGCGGGCCGGCCAGGCCCGGCTCGATGGCGAAGGTGGGCGCGCCATGGGAGACAAACAGAACGGGAAGTGCGGTAGACATCTCGGAATCTCCGGTCGCCACGGCAAAACCCGCGGCGTGCAACGACATAGGGAACCTTGCTAGTCTATTGATTCATATGGTGGCGATAAACTGCCTTAAGTGTGATATATAGTCCCGATTACCGAGACAATAGGCCGGAGCCGAGGCAATCCCGTGGACCGTGCCCTGGAAATGACCGTATTCACCGCCGTGGTCGACGCCGGCAGCTTTGTCGGCGCGGTCGAGGGCCTGCGCATGTCCAAGGCCGCGGTCTCGCGCCATGTGGATGCACTGGAACAGCGCCTGGGCGTGCGCCTGCTGCAGCGCACCACGCGCCGGCTGTCGCTGACCGAGGAGGGGCGCATTTTCTACCAGCGCGCGCGCGAAGTGCTGGCGGCGCTGGACGATGCCGAGTCCGAGATCACGTCCCGCACGCAGGAGCCCAGCGGGCTGATCCGTATCAACGTGCCGCTCACGTTTGGCATCTTGCACCTCGCGCCGCTCTGGAGCGCTTTCATGGCAGCGTATCCGCAGGTTGATCTCGATATCACGCTCAATGACCGCGTGGTGGACCTGGTCGACGAAGGCTACGACCTTGCCGTGCGCATTGGCGACATGCCAAGCTCCGCACTAATCAGCCGCAAACTGGTCGCAACCCGCATGGTGCTATGCGCGTCGCCTGGCTATCTCGCGCAGCACGGCGCGCCAACCCATCCGCATGAACTGGCCGAGCACCGCGTGCTGGCCTACACCAACTGGTCCGGGCGCGACGAATGGCAGTTCGATGGCCCGCACGGCAAGGTCAGCGTGAGCACCCGCGCCCGGGTGTACTCCAACAATGGCGACACGTGCCGCGCGATTGCGCTGGCGCATGGCGGCATCATGCTGCAGCCGAGCTTCATGCTCCAGGACGACTTGCGGCGCGGTGACCTGGTGGAACTGATGCCCGAGTTCCGCGCGATCGAGATCGGCGTCTACGCCGTGTATCCGACGCGCAAGCAGTTGCCGCTCAAGGTGCGCCGGCTGGTGGATTTCCTGGTGGAGGCGTTTCGGGATGTGTCTTGGGGTTAGGGCGTAGGGGGTAGGGGGGACGGATGAGGCGGGAGCTGCGCGAAAGCTAGCGCAATGCCATGTGTGTGTAGTATTTTGCAAAAAGCTAAATTAGCTAGCTAATACCTTGGCTAGCAGAGCAACTAGCAAAGAAACTGACAGAGCAACTGACAGAGCAACGGGATAAGGGAGTCTATAAGGCATGGCAACTAACACGAAGGGCAAGGCGCTGACGATCACCAATCCGGCTTGCCTGGTCGACGGCTCGGATAGTGAGTTCCGGCACCTGGTAAGCGGCCTGCTGCCGTTTGCCGCCCGCCTGCTTTCCGTGCGCGACGGGTTCGGCAGCCTGATCGGCCTGACGGGCGTCCAGTACTCCTTGATACGGTCCATTGCACATCTCTCGCAACAGGGCGAAGTGACGGTGAACCAATTGGCGGAGCATCTTCATTTGAGCGGGCCATTCGTTACCGTCGAAACCGGCAAGCTCAAGAAGCTCGGGCTGATCGACAAGAAAGCCCACCCCGAAGACAAGCGCAAGATGCTGCTCACGGTAGCTGTGGCTGGCTCCCGGCTCCTGAATGAGCTGACTCCCGTGCAGCAGCGCATCAACGACGTCCTCTTCGAGGGCGTCACCCGCACGGAGTTCAAGGTGCTGTGCTCGGTAGTGGATCGCCTTGTTGTCAACGGGGATCGCGCCGCGCTCGATCTGGCGCATCTTCTGGCGCGGCAGCAAAAAGCGTGACCGTTCACCCCAAGGCGCGCCGCGGCTAGCTTGGTCAGTGGGCCGCCCACTTGATAGCGCCGATGTCGATGCCTTCGCGATGCATGTCCCACAGCGGGCTGAGGTGGCGCAGCTTCGTGACGGTGGCCAGCAACATCTGAATCACTTGCTCCACTTCCGCCAGGGTCGTGTACCGCCCGAGCGTAAAGCGAATCGAGCTGTGCGCCAGCTCGTCGCTGCGCCCTAGTGCGCGGAGCACGAAAGACGGCTCAAGCGACGCGGATGTACAGGCCGAGCCGGAGGAAACAGCCACGCCCTTGATGCCCATGATCAGGGACTCCCCCTCAACGAAGTTAAAGCTGACATTGAGGTTATGGGGAATGCGACTGGCCATGCTGCCGTTGACATAGACCTCGTCGAGTTGCGTGAGCCCGGCCAGCAGCCTGTCCCGCAGGCCTGCAACCCGGCGCGATTCCTCGGCTAGTTCCAGCCTGGCGATGCGGAAAGCCTCACCCATGCCGACAATCTGGTGCGTTGCCAGCGTACCGGATCGCATGCCCCGTTCATGCCCGCCGCCGTGCATCTGCGCCTCGATGCGCACGCGCGGCTTACGCCGGACGTAGAGCGCGCCGATGCCCTTGGGCCCGTACACCTTATGCGCGGTCACGGTCAGCAGGTCGATCTTGAGCGCCTCGAGATCGATGGGGATCTTGCCGGCGGCCTGCACGGCGTCGCAATGAAAGAGGATGCCCTGGGCCCGGCATAGCTCGCCAATCTCGGCAACCGGCTGGATGACGCCGATCTCGTTGTTGACCATCATCACGGATACCAGGATGGTGTCGGGACGCAGCGCCGCGCGCAGGGCGTCAAGGCCTAGCAAGCCATCCTCCCCGACGTCGAGGTACGTGACCTCAAAGCCCTGGCGCTCCAGCTCACGGCAAGTGTCGAGCACCGCCTTGTGCTCGGTCTTGACCGTAACGATGTGTTTCCCCTTACCGCTGTAGAAATGGGCCGCGCCCTTGAGCGCCAGGTTGTTCCCTTCCGTCGCGCCTGACGTCCAGACGATCTCGCGGGGATCCGCATTCAGCAGTGCCGCAACCTGCTCGCGCGCCGTCTCCACGGCCTGTTCGGCATGCCATCCGTAGCGATGGCTGCGTGAAGCGGGATTGCCAAAGTGCTGGTACAGGAACGGCACCATCTTGTCGACAACGCGAGGGTCGACAGGCGTGGTGGCGCTGTAGTCCATGTAGATGGGGGCCGCAGTGGGTTCGCCTTGCATTGCTTTGTTCTCCTGAATCGTGTCGATGCACCTGTTTCCCTGCGGGGAGCAGGGTCCGTCACAGGGTTTGTGTTGGTTCAAATACCGTTCAATAGTAGCATTTATTAATACGTAAGTTACTAAGATAAATGGATGTTGAGCGCGCTTGCGCCCGCGTGCGGGCACGGCAGGGCATCCAGGCTTCGGCGCACTGAGAGCGCCAACACCGCAGGCACCATCCAAGGGTTTTCACCAGCTTGAATTGCAAACTCCAATAGCATTCAATACTACCTAAGTTACAAAGGTAAAAAACAAAGACAAGTGAGCGATGGGTCGTGTTGGAATGATCCGCGGCTCGGATTCTGTACAGGAGGGATGATGGCCGAAACCTATGCAAAGCGCGAAGTGGATTCCGAGGCTGGTGCCGATGAGCAGCGCCGCTTCAGAAGCACGCTCGCCATGTTCGCCACCGGAGTGGCCGTGATCACCGCGCCCCGGAAAGAAGGGGTACCGGTTGGCATCACGGTGGCGTCGTTCAACTCGGTCTCGCTCGATCCGCCCCTGATCTTGTTCTCGGTGGATCGGCGTTGCCTGAGCCTGGAGGATCTTTGTTCCACCTCCCGGTACGCCGTCAACGTGCTCGAGGAAGGCCAGCAAGACATTTCCAACCGTTTTGCCAAGGCGAACTCTGGCAAATGGGATGGCATCGGCTTGGCGGCGCAGGGTGGCGAAGCCCCGGTGCTACTGCCGGATGCGCTCGCCACGTTCGAGTGTGAGCCATATGCGCAACATGACGGTGGCGACCACGTCATCTTCATCGGACGCGTCATTCGCCATCAGGCCCGGCCCGACGGCAGGCCACTGGTCTTTTTCGGAGGCAGGTATCGCGCGCTCGAAAAGTCGCCTGCAGCCCCCGTGTGAATCAACAACCGCTACGTATTTAGGAGAGAAGACATGGTCAAGACTGGTAGCCAGCATATCGAGATGCTGCGTGACGGCAGAGAGGTCTACCTCGACGGCAAGCGCGTGACGGATGTCACCACGCACGCCGCCTTCCGGAACTCGATCCGGAGTTACGCAAACCTCTACGACTTTCAGGCACGCCCGGAGAACATCGAGAAGATGACATTCGAGTCGCCGGACACCGGCGACCGCGTGAGCCGGATCTGGCAACTGCCGCAGAGCTATGACGACCTGGTCCAGCGCCGGATGGCGCTTGAGGCCTGGACCGAACTGCACTATGGCTTCATGGGCCGCTCGCCGGATCACGTGGCGTCCTGCATCTCCGGCATGTATATGGGGATCGACGTCTTCGAGCAGCATGACCGGGCGCGGGCCGGCGCCCTGCGCGAGTACTACAAGTACGCCCGGGACAACGATCTCTTCCTGACGTACGTCATCGTCAACCCGCAAGCCAACCAGTCGAAGGCGGCGCACGAGCAGGAGGACAAATACCTGGCCGTAGGCATCGTCGACCAGGATGCCGAAGGCATCACGGTGCGCGGCGCAAAGATGCTGGCCACCAGCGGCATCATGGCCAACGAGGTGTTCTGCAGCTGCATCCAGCCCTTGCGCGAGGGCGACGAGATGTACGCGCTGTCGTTCGCGGTGCCCATGAACATCAAGGGCCTGAAAGTCATGTCGCGCAAGTCGTACGAAGCCAACGCGACTTCGGTGTTCGACAACCCGCTGTCGAGCCGCTACGACGAGAACGATGCGGTGCTCTACTTCGACGACGTCAAGGTGCCATGGGAGCGCGTCTTCATCGCGGGCGATGTCGGCATGTGCGCCAAGCAGTTTCATGCCACGCCGGCCCATAGCTACCAGAACTACCAGTGCCAGGTAAGGCTGATGGTGAAGCTGCGCTTCCTGGTAGGCATCGCGCAGAAGATCACCGAGATCAACGGCACCAACGGCTTCCCGCAGGTGAGGGAGATGCTGGGCCAGCTCGCCGCCGAGGCGGGGATGGTGGAGGCCTTCGTCTATGGCATGGAATCCAAGGGGCGCATGGAGCGGGGCTACTTCATGCCGGACCGCAACCTCCTGTACGGCTCGCAGGTGATCACCCAGCAGCTCTACGCCAAGGTGCTCAATACCCTGCGCGAGCTGGCGGGCGGCGGGATGATCATGCTGCCGTCGAGCCTTCGCGATTTCGAGAACCCGGAACTGGCCAGGATCATCGAGAAGACGCAGAAATCTTCGGCCTGCAGTCCGGAGGAGCGCGTCAAGTTCTTCAAGCTGGCATGGGATGCAGTGGGGTCCGAGTTTGCATCGCGCCACAACCAATACGAGATGTTCTATGCGGGCGCGGGCTTCGTGACCAAGGGCCACACCTATCGGACCTACGACTGGAAGAAGGCCACCGGCCTGGTCGACAACATCCTGGACAGCTATTCGCTCAGCGCGGAGCTGGGCCAGTTGGCACGCGCCGCCTGAGCGGGTAGCGGTGCTCTGACATTCATTGCCACACACGGAGATAACCATGGCGATCAACAAGCTTCACGATGAGTTCCACACCATCGACCTGGCGAGCGGCTGGGAGGTGCCTGCGGGCTATCCCGCGGGCATCCAGCAAAAGATCCTGTCCGGCTCGCTCGATGAAAGCGGCGGCCGCGGCAGCCGCACCCGCCTGCTGCGCTTCCAGCCCGGTGTATTCACTACCGCGCCGTTCGTGCATCGCTACTGGGAGGAGGTGTATCTGCTCAGCGGCGACCTGACCGTCGGCAACGACGAACAGGGCGAGGGCGGGCAGGCGTTCGATCCGCACACTTATGCATGCCGTCCGCCGGGCGCCTTCCACGGGCCCTTCAAGTCGAACGCGGGTTGCATGTTGCTGGAAATCCACTACTTCGACCCGGCCTGATCATGCTGGCGACCGTGGATTCCGTGATGCGCCAGCTCTCTGCGGGCACCGCCGACGCGGCGTCCTTGCTGGCGGGCTGTGTCGAGCGCGCCTGCAATCCCGGCGGGGAGGGCGCGCGCGTCTTCCCGCACGGCGTGAGCATGGCCGCGTCGAAGCAGGCCAGGGCAAGCGACATGTTGCGCGGGCAGGGCGTGGACGGGCCGCTGTCGGGCTTGCCGATCTCGGTCAAGGACCTGTTCGACGTGCAGGGCGACGTCACGCGGGCCGGTGCGCGCGTGTTGCCTGAACAGGTTGCCACGGCGGATGCGCTCGCCATTGCACGGTTGCGCGCGGCTGGCGCGGTCTTTGTCGGGCGCACCAACATGACGGAGTTCGCGTATTCCGGGGTTGGCATCAATCCGCACTACGGCACGCCTCGCAATCCGTTCGAGCGTGGGGTTGGCCGCATTCCCGGTGGTTCCTCGTCCGGGGCCGCGGTGTCAGTGACGGACGGCATGGCCGTGGCCGCGATCGGCTCGGATACGGGCGGCTCGTGCCGGATTCCCGCAGCGCTTTGCGGCATTGCGGGGTTCAAGCCCACGGCGCGCCGGGTGCCGCTGCAGGGAACGGTACCGCTGTCGCCCAGCTATGACTCGATCGGCGGCCTGGCGCGCACGGTTGCCTGCTGCGCCGCGCTCGACCGGGTCATGGCGGGCGAGCCAGATGAGCCGGTGGCAGCGCGTCCGGTGCGTGGCCTTCGGCTGGCCGTGGCAAGGAACGTAGTGCTCGACGGGCTTTGCGCCGAGGTGGCCAGCGCCTATGAGCGTGCGCTCGGGCGGCTGGCCGCAGCGGGCGCCGTGCTGCGCGACGTGGCCTTCCATAGCTGGGACCCGTTGCCGGAACTGAGCATCAACGGTGGCCTGGTGGCGGCGGAGGCAAGCGCGTGGCATGCCGAACGGGTTGCCGCGCTGGGCGATCGCTATGACCCGCGTGTGCTGTCGCGTATCCGCATGGGCGAGCAGCAGAGCGCCGCGGACTACCTGCGCACGCGCGCCCGGCGGCTGGCGTTGTGCCGGGAGGCGCAAGGCGAAATGCAGGGGTTCGACGCCGTGGTGCTGCCGACCGTGCCAATCGTGGCGCCACGCATTGCCGATCTGGCCGATGACGCTGCGTTCTTCAGTGTCAACCGGCTGTTGCTGCGCAACCCCGCCATCGCCAATGTGCTCGACCTGTGCGCCGTGAGCATGCCGTGCCATGAGGCGGGCGATGCGCCGGTCGGGTTGATGCTGTTCGGGCCGCCCATGGCGGACCGGCAACTGCTCGGCATCGGCATGGGCATCGAGGAAATCCTGCGCAGCCACGAGATGTAGGCGCTCTATGGCCGCCTTGTAGCCGCATTATCCGCCGACAAAACCTTGTCGCGGCTTCTAGCAGTCCAGCAATGGAGAGGAGAGAACATGTTTCGCTTTCGATTCAAGCCAGTGTTCCTGGCTGGCACGATGTTGGGGTTTTCGGCGATTGCCGCGGCACAGCCGGGCAAGATCAGCGACGGCGTGGTGAAGATCGGCGTCCTGACGGATATGTCGTCGATTTTTTCCGATATCGGCGGGAAAGGGTCGCTGGTGGCGGCGCAGATGGCGGTGGACGATTTCGGCGGGAAGGTGCTGGGATCCGATATCAAGGTGGTTAGCACCGACCACCAGAACAAGACCGACGTGGCCGGCACCATCGCGCGCGACTGGTTCGACAACCAGAAGGTCGACGTCATCCAGGACGTCTTGCCGTCCTCGGTAGCGCTCGCGGTGTCCAACCTGGGCAGGGACAAGCACAAGCTGGTGATTGCCAGCGGCGCCGGCACGACAAGGCTGACCAACGAGGATTGCTCGCCTTACACCATCCAGTATTCCTACGACACCTATGCCTTTGCGGCCAATACGGTAAAGGCGCTGGCAAAAGGGGGCGACAACAGCTGGTACTTCCTGACGGTCGACTACGCGCTGGGCGCATCCCTGGAGAAAGACGCGACGGACGCCCTGGCCTCGGTAGGCGGGAAGATCGTCGGCAAGGCGAAGCATCCCATCAATTCCCCCGACCTGTCGTCCTACCTGCTGCAAGCCCAGGCGTCGGGCGCCAAGGTGATCGGCCTGGCCAATGCCGGCAGCGATACCGTCAACGCGCTGAAAACCGCCCGGGACTTCGGCATTGGCGGCGCAGGAAAGCAGAAGCTGGCGGGCCTGCACATGTTCATCAGCGACATCCATAGCCTCGGCCTGCAAGCGGCGCAAGGGATGATGCTCACCACCTCGTTCTATTGGGACCGCGATGACGCGGCCCGCGCGTGGTCGCAGCGCTTCTTCGAGAAGACCCGGAAGATGCCCACGCTCGTGCAAGCCGGCGTGTACTCGTCAACGATGCACTACCTGAAGGCGGTCCAGGCCGCGGGGACAGACGAGACCGATGCGGTGGTGGCGAAGATGAAGGCCAGTCCCATCAACGATTTCTTTGCGACCAATGGAAAGATCCGTGCCGACGGATTGATGGTGCATGACATGTACCTCGTCGAGGTCAAGAGCCCGCAGGAATCCCGGAAACCTTGGGACTACTACAAGATCAAGCAGGTCATTCCAGCCAGCGAGGCGTTCCGGCCCATCGCTGCCAGCAAGTGCGCCTTGCTCAAGAAATAACGATTCGCAACCACGGAGACATCATCATGCTGACATTCGATATCGAGACACGCACCGGCAGGTGGCAGCGCGTTGTGACCGTCAAGCAGCTCGTCATCGCGGGCTGGACGGGTAGGGATGCCGACGCAATGGAAAAACACATCCGCGAGCTCGAAGCACTGGGCGTCAAGCGGCCAGCGGCGACCCCGGTCTTCTACCGGGTTGCGGCGCAGCGGCTGCAATCGCAGCCAGCGATCCAGGTCAGCGGAAATGCCAGCAGCGGCGAAGTGGAGTTCCTGCTGCTCAAGGACCAGGGCGAGATCTATGTTGGCATTGCCTCGGACCACACCGACCGGGAGGTGGAGACCTATGGCATCACGGTGTCCAAGCAGATGTGCGACAAGCCCTGCGCGCAAGTGCTATGGCGCCTGGCCGACATCGTCAAGCACTGGGACCAGCTTATCCTGCGCGCCTACGCGACCATCGACGGCGAGCGCGTGCTGTATCAGCAGGGGCCGGTGACGGCAATGCGTTCGCCCCAGGACCTGCTCGACAGGTTTGCGGAGCACGGCGGCAGTTTTGACGACGGTACCGCCATGCTGTGCGGCACGCTGGCGGCCATTGGCGGCATCCGGATGGCGGATCGCTTCGAGATCGAACTGGAGGATCCGGTTCTCGCCCGCTCGCTGCACCACGCGTACGCGGTCGAAACGTTGCCCGTCCACGGCTAGGGCTGCTGGCCGGATCCGCTGGCCGGATCCGCCTGCCAGACCCGTATTCCCGATGCATGCCAAAAGCGACAAAGCGATGCACCACGAAGATTCCATACTAGAAACGCACAGCCTGACCAAGTCGTTCCGCGGCTTCACCGCCGTGTGCGACGTCAACCTCAAGGTGCGGCGCGGCTCCATCCATGCCTTGATCGGCCCCAACGGCGCCGGCAAGACCACCTGCTTCAACCTGCTGACCAAGTTCCTCGAGCCGACCACGGGCACGATCCTGTTCAACGGCATCGACATCACCCGCGAAAAGCCGGCGCAGATCGCCCGGCGCGGGGTGATCCGGTCGTTCCAGATCTCCGCCGTGTTCCCGCACCTTACGGTGCTGGAGAACGTGCGCATCGGGCTGCAGCGGCAACTTGGCACCTCCTATCATTTCTGGCGCAGCGAAACCACGCTCGACGCGCTGAACGCGCGTGGCATGGAACTGCTGGAGCAGGTCGGGTTGACCGATGTGGCGCAGACGGTGACGGTCAACCTGCCGTACGGCCGCAAGCGCGCGCTCGAGATCGCCACCACGCTG
>NZ_JBXAHA010000015.1:0-225866 GCF_058794615.1 Cupriavidus sp. GW823-FHT07A04 | reverse complement strand
GCCAGCATGCTCGCGTTAGCTCATGGGTACGACATTTCTATTTGGCTCAAGTACGACATTACTATTTAGCCCTGACAGCAAACTCACCGATAATCATTGTTATGTTAAATCATAGAAATTCTAAATCCACGCCTGAGACGCTGACTGGCTGAGCATCCATCCCCCCCATCCTTGGCCCCAACAGCGCAGTGCATCGTCAGCCCGGAGTTGACCAAGAGGGATTGTGTTCAAGCTCCAACGCCAAGTTTTCCTTGTCCCTTGGACAATCGCGAATACTCGCTGCTATATTGCGTGAACCATTCCCGCCCCAGATCCCATGGCACGCTCGCTTGTGCTTGTCGCGTTGGCCGCTTCGCTCTATGGTTGCGCCGGCGCTCCGTCCTTCAGCCTGTTTGGCGCCTATTTTCCGCTTTGGCTCTTGAGCGCCCTGATCGGCATCGTGGGCGCCGTCATTTCCTGGCGGCTGTTTATCCTGGCCGGCTGGGCGGATGTCGTCGGCTTCCCGCTGCTGGTGAACACGGCAATCGGCCTGATGGTCGCTGAAATCGTCTGGCTATCGGCTACGGGACACATCCTATGAAAATGGCCGGCGTCCGCAAAAGCCCGCTGCGCGGGAACTTGATCACCCTGGCGATCGTTGTTCTGGCCATCCTGCTCTCCATCTATGCTTGGCATCGCACCGTGCGGTTTCCGTCTTCCGACGATGCCGGGCTCGATGCCGACATGGTGCATGTGGCCTCGCCCGTGGGCGGGAGGATCGCGAGGATCCTCGTCAGCGAGAACCAGCACGTGGCCAAGGGCGACGTGCTGTTCGAGATCGATCCTGTGCCATACCGGCTAGCCGTGGCCCAGGCGACTGCCGATCTGGAACTGGCGCAGGCTGCGCTGGGCACGCGCAGACGCACGATTGCCACCGAACACGCCAACGCGGCGATTGCCTCGGAGCAGACCGCGCGTACCGAGCAGAACTACGCGCTGACCGCGCGCACCGTGGAGCGTCTGCGCCCGTTGGCCGCGGATGGCTACGTGCCGAAGCAGCAGCTCGACCAGGCCGAGGTGGCGCAGCGCGACGCGGCGGTATCGCTGAAACAGGCCAATGTGCAGCGTGCCGCGACGGCAAAGGCGGTGGGCACGGAAGACGACGCCACGGCGACCGTGCGAGCGCGCGAGGCGGCTCTGGCCATCGCCCAGCGGGCACTGGACGACACCGTGGTTCGCGCCCCGCATGACGGCCGCGTGAGTGGCTTGGCCGTGTTGTCCGGCGAAGTGGTGATTCCCAATCAGTCCCTCTTCCTGCTAGTGCATACCGGCGAATGGTTCGCCGTCGCCAATTTCCGTGAAACCCAGCTGGCCGATATCCGGCTGGGCGATTGCGCCACGGTCTATTCGATGATCGACCGCAGCCATGCCATGCGCGGCAAGGTCGAGGGCATTGGCATTGGCATCGCCGATACCGAGCGCCTGAACCTGCCGCGTTCCCTGCCCTATGTCCAGCCGTCGGTGAACTGGGTGCATGTTGCCAAACGATTCCCGGTGCGGATCAAGCTCGAAGAACCGCCGGAAACGCTGGCCCGGGTGGGCGCGAGTGCAACCGTCGAGATCCGGCATGGCGCAGCCTGCCGCTGACAAGTTGCGTCTCGGGCTGGCCGATCTCGGCGCCCTGCTGGCACCGTTTCCTGGCCGCGCATCGGCCACCACGCGCATTGCCGTGGCTTGCACGTTGACGGTGCTCGTCACCAGCATCTATGGCACGCCGGAGGCGGCCATCTCCGCCTATATCGTCTTTTTCATCAACCGGGCGGATCGCACCACCAGCATCGTGATGAGCGTGGCGGCGCTGGTGCTGGTCAGCATCATCATCGGACTTGTGATGCTGCTGGCCGATTTCAGCGTCGATGACCCACTGCGCCGGGTGGTGTGCATGGCCGTGCTGTCGGCCGCCCTGCTCTTCCTGACCTCAGCCAGCAAGCTGCGCCCGGTGGGCGCCATCATCGCCATGATCATCGGGTTCGGGCTCGACGAACTCGGCCTGGTGCCCGGCGGCGAGATCGCCACGCGCGCCCTGCTCTATGCCTGGCTGATGGTGGCAATTCCGATCGGCGTGAACGTGGTGGTCAACCTGGTGCTGGGGGCGGCGCCGCGCCGGCTGGCCTGCGACCGGCTGGCCCATTGCCTGCGCGTGGCGGCGGCCTGCCTGCGCGATCCGCCACCGGACGGCGCCGCGCTGCACGCAGCCTTGCACGCCGGCGTTCAGCCGGTGGCGGGCTGGCTGAAGCTGGCAAGGATCGAAGGCTCGGCCAAGGCCAGCGACGTAGCCGCGCTACGTCATGCCGCGGCGTCAACCATGGCGATCCTGCTGGCGGTCGATGTCGCCTGCCGGCAGCCGGGCGCACCCCTGCCCGCCCCGGTTGCCGATCCGATCGCCGACACGCTTGACGCGATGGCGCGCATGCTCGATGCGGGCGGCTATCCCGTGGAGATCGGGCTGAGCCCACCGGACTCCAGCCAGCTTGCGCCGGCGCAGGCGGCGGTTGCCAGGGAACTGCACTCGGCCATCAACGGCTTTGCCGAGCCCCCTGAAGCGGACACGGCGACGGACACAGCGACAGCCCCGACGCCCGCAACCCGCCGTGGCGGCTTCCTCGACGCAGATGCCTTTAGCAATCGCGACCACATCCACTACGCGCTCAAGACCACCGGAGCGGCCATGTTCTGCTACCTGCTCTATCAGCAGCTCAACTGGCCAGGCATTCATACCTGCTTCATCACGTGTTATCTCGTGTCGCTCGGGACCGCCGCGGAGACCGTGGAGAAGCTCGCGCTGCGGCTGGCCGGCTGCCTGGCCGGCGCGGTCATCGGCACGGCCGCCCTCGTCTATGTCGTGCCTTCGCTGTCGTCGGTGGGCGCACTCATGTTGCTCGTCTTCGCGGGCTCGTGGATATCGGCCTGGGTTGCGCAAGGCTCTGCGCGCATCGCCTACGCTGGCTTCCAGATCGCGTTCGCGTTCTACCTGTGTGTCATCCAGGGCGCAGGCCCAGGCTTTGACCTGACCATCGCGCGTGACCGGGTCATCGGCATCATGCTTGGCAACCTGATGGTCTACCTGGTCTTCACGCGCATCTGGCCGGTCAGCATTGCCGCGCGCATCGAAGCGGCGCTGGGCCGGCTGGTCGAGCAATGGCAGCAACTGGCGCATGCCAGGCGGCCCGACGACCGGCGCGGGCATGCCACGGCCGCGCTGGCCTTGCAGGGCGATATTGCGCAGGACCTGATCCTCGCGCACTACGAGCCTGCGCCCGTGGGCCCGGCACCCGAGTGGGTCGAAGACCGCCAGCGGCGCCTGCGCTCGCTCGACGCGATTGCCGGTCCGGCGTTCCTGTTCGCCGAGCGGTTCCCGGGCGACCCTGACCTCGTGCAGCGGCTTCGCACGCTGCGGGCGCACGATACGGCGCCGCAGCCAGTGCAGCCCACCGATACCACCCACGCCACTGAGGCCACTGACGCCGCCGGTCACGACGGCCCAGCCCGCGACGCCTTGCTGGCTCTCATCGACAAACGCCTGACCGCCTCCGTTGCCGACGCCGCGCAGGCGGCCCACCCTTCCCCAATCCATGCGCAAACGTGATTCGCTGGTGATTCCGCTATCGCTGATTGCCGCGACGCTGGCCGGTTGTGCCACGTCGTCGCTGAATCTCGCGCCTGTGCAAGCCGATCGGCCGTGGCAGCCCGCCACCACGGCATCCGGAGACATCGTGCCCGGCGCCGCGGCCAGGGCCGCACCCGCGCCAGGGCCTTCCGACTACACGCTACCCGCCAATTCAGCGCTGGCGTCGATCGCACCGCCGCCCGCGCTCGATCCGGCGCACGCTTACTCGCTGCCGGAACTGATCGACATGGCCGAGTCCGCCAACCCGCTGACGCGCATCGCGTGGAACGACGCACGCAATGCGGCGCTGGCCGCAGGCATCGCCAAGGCCAGCTACCTGCCGCACATCTCGGCCGCGGCCATGGGCGGCTACCAGAACGGGCATCTTTCCACCAGCACGCCCCTGGGATCGGCCGGCACCAACACATCCACCCACGGCGCGGTGTCGGTACTGTCGCTGCAATGGCTGCTGTTCGATTTCGGTGAACGTGCGGGGATTGTCGATGCCGCGGAGCAAACTTCGATCGCCGTCAATATTGCGTTCACGGCTGTTCACCAGCGCATCGTGCACGATGTCAGCGTGGCGTTCTACCGCTATCAGGCTGCCCGGTCGCGCGGCGGCACGGTGCAGCAGGCCATGACCAACGCCGATGCCGTGCTCGCGGCCGCCAAAGCCCGCTACCAGCGCGGCATCGGCACGGTCGTGGAGGTGGCGCAGGCCACCCAGAACCGTGCGCAGACCAACCTTGCGATGGTGCAAGCACAGGGCGCCGAGACCGACGCGTATCTGGCCCTGCTCACGGCCATCGGTATCTCGCCGTTGTCCAAACCACGCATCGCCGAAATGCCCGTGCGGCCCTTGTCGCCCGCCTTGCGCGGCTCCATCGAGCAGATCGTGGAAAGCGCGATCGCGCAGCGGCCCGACGTGCTGAGCGCCTACGCGGTCGAGCGTGCCAGCCAGGCCAAGGTCAAGGCGGCCGAGGCGGCGTTCCTGCCCAAGGTGTTCCTGTCCGCGTACACGTCATATGCGTCGGGTGGATCGTCCATCTCGGCGATTCCGCCAATCGGCCAGCAGCCGCCGACGCTGAACCTCAACGGCTATCGCTACGGCGCTAGCGTATTCCTTGGCGTTACCGTGCCCATTTACGACGGCGGGGTGCGCTCGGCGGTGGTCGCGCAGTCGCGCAATGACGTCGACAGCGCATCGGCCCGGCTGACGCGCGCCAAGGAAGAATCGGTACGGCAAGTGGTGGTCAGCCAGAGCGCGCTCGAATCGAGCCTGGCGGCGTACGACGCGGCCAAGGCGCTGGCCGACGCCGCCCAGGTCACCTACAACGCGGCCTTTGCTGCATATAGCAAGGGCGTGGGATCGGTAACCGAAGCCAACCTGGCGCAGACCCAGTTGCTGCTGGCATGGAACGCGTCGACCGACGCGTATAGCGGCGCGCTGGCCGCCGCCGCCACGCTGGCGCTTGCGACCGGGGCGATCGGCTCGATGCGTTGAGCCACCCGAATCCGACTCCGTCCCCCTCTGCTTCCAAAACCCATCAGGCGGATGCAGATGCGAGCGGTACTTCGGTGTAAGTCTGCAGGCGTATGTCGGCCCGATGCAGATCCGATTCATACTGGCGCGCCGCCAAAAGAAAACATGCGGCGGCGACCAAGCCGAATGCCGGCATCACCGCAAGGGCCGTCTGCAGGCCAAGGGCGTCCGAAATCGCCCCCCCGACGAAAGGCCCAACCGCAAGGCCAAACATATTCTGAAAGAGCGACAGTAGTGCCGCGCCGGTGGAACGCACACCCGGGTGAACGACGTCGAGCACAATACCTGCCGCCGGCCCTACCGTACACGTCATCAGGAAACCGCCCAACGCAATGAGCAGGAACTGCTGGCTGGCTGGCATCGCAACGGTAAAGGCCGCAACAAAAACCAGCAGGGTCGCCACGCACAGGAACGCCACGGCGAGAGGCTTGTTGCGCGGTCGGCGTGCAGCCGCCCTGTCCACCACGAGACCCCATACGAAGGCCCCCAGCGCGCCGCACAACACGATCAACGCCGCCTGCTTGGCGGCAACATCCGGGGCTGCGCCGTGGAACCGGTTGAAGTAGCTGGGGAGCCAGGCCCAGACGGTAGACACCACGATGAGCTGAAACGCTGCGCCGACGCAGGTCCACCAAACCGTACGCGAGTCAGACAACGCGCTTGCGACGTGCCTGATGAAGTTCCATGGTGATTCCTTCGCCTTGTGCAGCCGGGATGTCAGTTCCACGGTCTTGTAGTCAGGCACGAACAGGTACAGCAGCGCGATTGCCAGGCCCGGGAAGCCCACCACGCCGAACGCTGCCTGCCAGCCCCAGCGCTGGGCGATCACGCCGCCCAGCATGACGCCGAGGACAGCGCCAATGGAGCCGGCGGCAAAGAACGCTCCCAGCAACATGGAGCGCATGCGCTTAGGGAACAAGCTCGCAATCAGTGCCGCACCGACGGAACCATAGCCACTTTCGCCAACGCCGACCATGGCGCGCGCGGCAAATAGCTGACTGTAGTTGCGAGTAAACATGCATGAGATGGTCGCTACGCTCCATACCGTTGCCATCACGGCGACGCTCTTGACCCGGCTCATCCGATCGGCCAGAAGAGCGACGGGCAGGCCGCCCAGTGCGACAACGATCGAGATGATCGACACCAGTGCGCCAAGCTGCTTGTCCGACAAGCTCCACGCCTCCTTCAAGTGGGGAAACAACGAGACAATGACCTGCCGGTCGATGTAGTCGAACAGCATCAGCGCAAAGGTCATGGCAAAGGCAAACCAGGCTCGGGGCCGGCTGACCAGATAGTCGTCGCGATCATCGGGTCCGGAATGCGGGATGTGCGGGTTCATGCGTGTCTCCATAGTGGGTCGGCTCTTGCATTGAGAGCCACCTCTGATGCTTGCACAGTCTGCTACGTGCAACGGGCATTGCCGGCAACCTTCCGGCATGGTGCGTTCAAAGTCAGGCGGACACGCCAGCAATGCGCCCTTGATGCATGCCGCGTGTGCTTCTGCAATGTGACAGTGCCCTGTCAGGGCACCAGGACGGTGGAGCCTACTGTCTTGCGCGACTCGAGCGCCCGATGCGCGTCGGCGGCATCGGCCAGGGCAAAGGTCTGCTGGGGCTCGCTCGCGATGCGCCCGGCCAGCACGTGGTCGAACAGTTCCTTGGCCATGTCCAGCATGTGCGCGCGCGGCTGGATATAGTGCATCATGGCGGGCCGCGTGAACCAGATAGATCCCTTCACGGCCAGCATCTGGGAGTCGACGATCACCGCTCCCGACGAGGTGCCGTTGCTGATCAGCGAACCGCGCGGCTGCAGGCAGTCCAGCGAGGCTTCCAGCGTGTCCTTGCCCACCGAGTCATAGACCACCGGAACCCCCTTGCCGTCGGTGATCTCCTTGACGCGCTGCACGATGTTCTCGCGCGAGGTCACGATGGTGTGCGCACAGCCGTTGGCCTTGGCGATCGCGGCCTTCTCGTCGGTACTTACGGTTCCGATCATGGTGACGCCCATCGCCCGCGCCCACTGGCAGGCGATCAGCCCCACGCCACCCGCAGCCGCGTGGTAGAGGATGGTCTCGCCACCCTGGAGCGGGTAGACCTGACGGAACAGGTATTGCGCCGTCATGCCCTTCATCATCAGCGTGGCGGCGGTGCGCTCGGAAATGCCATCGGGCAGCGGGATCAGCACCGCGGCCGGCATCACGCGCACCTGGGAGTAAGCGCCCTGCGGTCCGATCAGGTAGCCGACGCGGTCACCCACGCGGATGTCCGTCACGCCGGAACCCACGGCCTCGACCACACCGACCGCGTCGGAGCCCAGCCCGTTGGGCAGCGCCAGCGGGTAGCGGCCGGTGCGGAAATAGATATCGATGAAATTCAGCGCGATGTAGCTGTGGCGCACGCGGGCCTCGCCGGGGCCAGGCTCGCCGACTTCGACGTCCTCGAACTTCAGCACTTGCGGGCCGCCGGTTTCGTACAAGCGAATGGCTTTTGACATGATTGTGTTCCTGTGTATGTTCTGTGGGGCTTCGCGCCGCCGGCCCAGTTGGTCACTGACAGCACGGCGACGGGGTTCGTGGACGGGCCAGAGGCGCCGACGCGCGCCGGGCGAAGGCGACCCCGAGAAGCGCCGCACGCTGGCCGTACCTGGTGGCTTGCCTCATCATGGGTCTCCTTGCCGTTGTGAGCCAGGGCGTGGCAGCGCTCAGGCGACCTTGCGCAGATGACCCTGCTGGCGACCGACGCGGTTGGGCGCGAAGCCATTGGCCGCCAGGGACTCCTCCACGGTGTCGTAGAACACACCGATCTTGGAAATCTCGCGCGCCTGCTGCGCGGTGGCGATCGGGCGGCCGAACTCACGTGAAATGCGCACCAGTTGCTCGATCTGCTGGACCGTGCTGAACTTACTGGAGCGCTGCTGATTCCAGAGGTTGTCCTCGATGCCGCAGCGCACGTGCAGGCCCATGGCGATGCCCATCATGTTGATCGGCAGCACGTTGAGCACGGAGCTTTCCACCGTCAGCACTGCGCCATCGGGCACGGCGCGCACGATGTTAGCCATGTTGTAGATGTTGGGCGCGTCCATGCCGCCGCTGATGGCCACCCAGTTCATGACCAGCGGGCCTTTGTAGATGCCCCTGCGCATCAGGCGCTCGACCGACTCGAAGCTGTTGATGTTGTAGCACTGGAAAGCGCTTTGGATGCCAGCAGCCGACAGGCGGCGGATGTGCTCCTCGACCCAGCCTGGCTGCGAGGGCACCGTCATTTCCTTGTAAGCCTGAAAGGTGGCCGGATCTTCCATCGACGTGCCACGCAGGTCTTCGTAATCGAAGTGCTCCAGCACATTCATCTGCGAGGTGTTCACGGTCACGGTGACCTGGTCGGGCTTGGGGTCGAGATCGGCCAGCATGTGGCGCGTATCGTCGGAGAGCCACTTGGCGGCAGCGCCATCGGTCTCTGGCGCGAAGGAGATCGAACCACCCACCTGGATGATCATCTCGGGCACGGCCTTGCGCACGCCGGCGACCAGTTCGTTGAATTTGGACAAACGCTTGGAGCCGCGGCCATCGAGTTCGCGTACGTGCAGGTGCAGCACCGTGGCACCCGCGTTGTAGCAATCCACGGCCTTCTGGATCTGCGCCTCCATCGTCACCGGGATGTCCTCGGGAAAGTCAGAGGGGACATAGGACGGCGCGTAGGGCGCGGCCGTGATGATGAGCGGCTGCTGGTTTTCGGGGAACAGGTGTCCGTCGAGAAAGTTCATGGCGTGTCTCCAGGGGGGAAAGAAGAAAGGGGATAGGGTTAGCGAGAGTGAGGATCAGAACACCAGGTCAGAACACCTTGTCGCCGATGATGCCGGCGCGCTCCATCTTGCGATGGCAGGGCGGGTAGTCCATCACGGCGTAGTGCTGCGTCGAGCGGTTGTCCCAGATGGCGATGCTGTTCGGCTTCCAGCGCCAGCGCACCTGATACTCGGGAATCAAGGCCTGGCCGATCAGGTACTGCAGCAGCGCCGATCCGCCTTGGGTGAAGTCCTGGCCGTAGCGCACGTTGGCCGCCGTGTGGAAGTTCGTGAAATGGGTGGCGAAGCCGTTGACGAACAGCACTTTCTCGCCGGTCTCGGGATGGGTGCGCACCACGGGATGTTCGGCATCCGGGTACTGGGCCTTGAGTGCCAGGCGTTTCTCAATCGGCATGGCCGCACCGAACGTGGCTTCGATGCTGTGCCGCGCACGCAGGCCGGCGATCTGGAGCTTGACCTCGTCGGGCAGCTTCTCGTAGGCCAGCGCCATGTTGGCCCACATGGTGTCGCCGCCCACCGGCGGGCATTCCACGCAGCGCAGCACGCAGCCCATTGGCGGCGTCTCGCGCCAAGTGGCGTCGCAGTGCCAGCCGTTCTCGTAACGGTCGTTGGGAGCCTCCGGCGATTTGTAGATGCGCACCAGGCCCGGGTGATCCGGGTCGCTGCCGACCACGGGGTGGTCCTCGAGCTCGCCGAAGCGGCGCGCGAAGCCCACATGCTCGGCGCGCGTGAGGTCCTGGTCGCGCAGGAACAGCACCTTGTGCTTGAGCAGCGCGGCCCTGATCTCGGCGAACAGCCCATCGTCGTGCACGGCGTCTGCCAGGTCCACGTTCACAAGCTCGGCACCGATGGCGCACGTCAGCGGTTTGATATGCATGGTTTGTCTCCTTCGTTTTTTTGTTCAAATCACCACCACGGACGGGCCCGTCGTCTTGCGGGACTCAAAGTCGCGGTGGGCACGCCCCGCTACATGCGGCGCGTAGCGCTGGCCGGGCCGCTCTTGCGTTGAGAGCTGCCGCCAATGCTTGATGCTTGCCCGGTCAGTGCTGCAACGCGGGCTCGGGACGGCTAGAGCGGCGCCCTGTGTCAAGCCGCTCGATCAACTGCGAGGCCATCGGCCAGGGCCCATAGCCAGATGCCGGGTTCAGATGACCGACCTTGCCCAGGTCCACCGTGTCACTGCCCCAGGCCTGCGCGAGTTCGATCACCCTGGGCAGATCGCCCAGCGGGTCGTTCTGGCTGGTAGCGACCAGGCTGGGAAACGGAAGCTGCTGGCGTGGTACCGGGAGCCAGCCGCTGGACCGGATCGTGGAGAGTGTCGGGTAGCCTTCCGGCATGGGGCGTTCAAAGTCAGGCGGGCATGCCAGCAATGCGCCCTTGATGCGTGCTGCGTGTGCGGTTGTCAGGGCCCAGTGAGCAAGCACGATGCAGCCACCGCTGTGGGCGACCAGCAGTACAGGGCCGCCAATGTCTGCCACCGCCCGCTCAATTGCCGCGACACGGCGAGAACAGTCCAGGTTCTCGCGTCCCATCGGCGGCACCGTGCATGCACCAGGCAGTCGCTCAGCCAGTAATGTCTGCCAATGGTCGGCAACCTGGTCACGCAGGCCGGGGACGATAAGCACAGTGGACGTTGTCATGATGGATTTCGATTTGAGGTTGTGCTGGAACTCGGGTCTGTCAACAGCTATCGGGGATCAGATCCACATCGGATCCACATCGCAAGACTATCTCTGCAAGACCAAATGCGATGTATTATTTGGGACATTCAATGTCTAAATTGGGACACACCCATGCCCGGCTATACGCCCTTGATCCGAAGCGCCAGTCTTACCGGCTACATGGAACTGGCGCGCCACCATGGACTCAACCCTGAGGCAATGCTGCGCAAAGTGGGGTTGAGTCCTCGAAGCCTCCTCGATCCCGACATGCCGGTCACTTCCATGGCGGTACGCCAGTTGCTTGAGGACAGCGCATCGATGGCGGGCGTGGAAGACTTCGGCTTGCGGCTGGCCATGGACCGGCGGCTGGCCAACCTGGGCCCGATCAGCTTTGTGATGCGCGAAGCACCGAATGCCCGGCAGGCGCTGGACAACCTGTGTCGCTATATGCGCCTGATCAATGCGGCGCTGCTGACTAGCATCGAAGACTTTGGCGATGCCGTATTGATTCGCGAAGAGATCCTGGTCACCGGCAAGTACCCGGTGCGGCAGTCCATTGAAATGGCCGTGGGCGTGCTATACCGCACGATCCAGGAACTATTGGGGCCAACCTGGCGGCCCCGAAGCGTCTGTTTCGAGCATCGTCAACCGCACGGTGCTACGTGTCACAAAGCGCTGTTCGGCTCAGTGGTTGAATTCAATGCGAGTTTCAATGGCATCGTCTGTGCGGCAAAGGACCTCGCCGCGCCCATGCCGGCCAATGACTACCGTATGACGCCCTATGTCCGTCGCTTTCTCGACCAGGCCATGTCTGGATCCGATGAGAGTGCATCGCACACCGTTCGGCAGGTCGTGATTGCCATGTTGCCCGGGGGCAGGTGTACGTCGGACCAGGTGGCAAAGCACCTTGGCGTGGATCGCCGAACTTTGCATCGCCGGCTCATTGCGGAAGGCACGAGCTTTTTGTCACTGCTCCAGGCGGTCCGGGCGGAACTCGCCTCCCGCCAGATACTCGACAGCGATCGCTCCCTCGCCGAACTCGCCGATCTGCTCGGCTTCTCAAGCCCCAGCGCTTTCGCATTCTGGTTCAGAAAGCACTTTGGCATGACGGTGTCGAGCTGGAAGCAAAGCGCACAGGCAGTCGCAAGTGCATTGCCGCAACCCGGCTGATCTTCGCCCTCTCCCACTGTAACCTGCGCACCGAGGCAGGCCAGTTTCTGGCCGGGCTCGCCGGTATGATCGCCTCATACCAAAGGGCAATAGACGCCCCCGGCCCCCTGCGCCTAGCCTTGCGCTGACCTGGCGGCAGGTATTCCCGGCCCCGGACGCAGCGCAGAACGGCGCTTGGCCCGGCGCTGCGCCCATCTCCTTTCCGGGTCTTGGCCATATCGGCGTCAAGGGACGGGAATTCCACGGGATTCCCGCACGCGGGCGCATTGATCCGCGCCTGACCAGCAGCAGCCCGCCGTGCCAGCCCTGCCCATAACGCCCCACAGCGGCTGACTAATACGAAGAGACAATGGCGATGAGCACCATGCAGCTTTAACCTTCGTTCGAGGTGCTTGCGCAGAGCTCCGCCACACTCCCGCGCTGCATCCGACCAAGGATCGGCCGTCCGTCGCCTGTGCCGCGCCATGCCTGCACGATCCTGCCAACCCAACTTCAGGAGAGAACCATGACCAATCCCAAGCTAGAAGTGCTGACCCCGCAGAACAGCCAGCTGATCTTCATCGACCATCAGCCGCAAATGGCTTTCGGCGTGCAGTCGATGGATCGCCAGGCCATGAAGAACAATGCGGTCGGGCTGGCCAAGGCGGCCAGGATCTTCAATATCCCCACCACCATCACCACGGTGGAGAGCGAGTCGTTCTCGGGCTACACCTACCCCGAACTGCTCGACGTATTCCCCGGCCAGAAGACGCTGGAACGCACCTCGATGAACTCGTGGGACGACCAGAAGGTGCGCGACGCGCTGAAAGCCAACGGCCGCAAGAAGGTCGTCGTCGCCGGCCTGTGGACCGAGGTTTGCAACACCACCTTCGCCCTGTGCGCGATGCTCGAAGGCGACTACGAGATCTACATGGTTGGCGATGCCTCCGGCGGCACCAGCAAGGAAGCGCATGACTACGCCATGCAGCGCATGGTGCAGGCCGGCGTGGTACCGGTGACCTGGCAGCAGGTGCTGCTCGAATGGCAGCGCGACTGGGCGCACCGTGACAGTTACGACGCCGTGATGAAACTGGTCAAGGAACACTCGGGTGCCTACGGCATGGGCGTGGACTATGCCTACACCATGGTGCACAAGGCCGAGCAACGTACCGCCACGCCGCACGAGTCGCTCGCGCCGGTACCGGCCCGCTGATTCGCCGCCAACACCACCCTTATCTCTCGGGCAGACAAGCATGAGCGCGCAATCCAATCAGCAAGGCATGGCCCAGAACCCAGCGCGGCGCGAGCTGCTGGTTTCCGGCGCCAGCACGGCCGGTGCCGCCGCCCTCGCGGCCCTGGGCAGCACCGCCGCCGTTGCCGCCGGCAAGCCGCAGGGCCACGCCGCATCCCACCATACCGGAGCACGCAGCATGAACACCGTTACCACCAAGGATGGCACCCGGATCTACTACAAGGACTGGGGCACCGGCCGCCCGGTCGTGTTCTCGCACGGCTGGCCGTTGAATGCCGACGCCTGGGACGCGCAGATGCTGTTCCTGGTGCAGCACGGCTTCCGCGTGATCGCGCATGACCGCCGTGGCCATGGCCGCTCCGACCAGCCCGCCAAGGGCAACGACATGGACACCTATGCCGACGACCTGGCAGCGGTGATCGAAGCGCTGGACCTGAAGGGTGCGGCGCTGGTCGGCCACTCCACCGGCGGTGGCGAGGTGGCCCACTACATCGGCCGCCACGGCACCAGGCGCGTGGCCAAGGCCGTGCTGATCGGCGCGGTGCCGCCCATCATGGTCAAGACCCCGTCCAACCCCGGCGGCCTGCCGATGGACGTGTTCGACGGCATCCGCAAGAACACGGCTGAAAACCGCTCGCAGTTCTTCAAGGATCTGGCGGTGCCGTTCTTCGGCTTCAACCGTCCCGGCGCCAAGATTTCGCAAGGCACCATCGATGCGTTCTGGGCGCAGGGCATGACCGGCAGCATCCTGGGCCAGTACCTGTGCATCAAGGAATTCTCGGAAGTCGACTACACCGAGGACCTGAAGAAGATTGATGTGCCGACGCTGATCCTGCACGGTGATGACGACCAGATCGTGCCGATCGACGATGCGGGCAAGCTCAGCGCCAAGATCGTCAAGAACGCCACGCTGAAGGTCTACCCGGGTGGCTCGCACGGCATGTGCGTGGTGCAAGCCGACAAGGTCAACGCCGACCTGCTGGCCTTCCTCTCGGCCTGATGAACACGCCGTCTCGCGACCAGCAGACAGGCCGGGACGGCCTGTCTTCATCCGATGCCTCCCGGTCCTCCTCGCCTTCCGTCTCACTGACCCGCCGCCAGTTCATCGCCGGCGCCGCCGCGCTCGGCGCGGCTGCCGCCGGCCGGAGTTTCGCCATGACCCAAACCAGCACGCCCGAGCTCATCCTCGTCAACGGCAAGTTCGCCACGCTCGACCGCGCCAATCCGCAGGCCGAAGCCGTGGCCATCAGCGACGGCAAGTTCATCGCCGTCGGCACCCGGCACGAGATCATGCAACTGGCCGGCGCCGCCACCAAGGTGGTCGACCTGCAAGGCCGCCGCGCGATTCCCGGGCTGATCGACAGCCACATGCACATCATTCGCGGCGGGCTGAACTACAACATGGAGCTGCGCTGGGACGGCGTGCGCTCGCTAGCCGATGCCATGCGCATGCTCAAGGACCAGGTGGCGCGCACGCCCGCTCCGCAGTGGGTGCGCGTGGTCGGCGGCTTCACCGAGCATCAGTTCGCCGAAAAACGCCTGCCCACCATCGAGGAGCTGAATGCGGCGGCGCCGGATACGCCTGTGTTCATCCTGCACCTGTACGACCGAGCCATCCTCAACGGCGCCGCCCTGCGCGCCGTGGGCTATACCAAGGACACGCCGAACCCGCCGGGCGGCGAGATCGTGCACGACAAGGCCGGCAATCCCACGGGCCTGCTGCTCGCCAAGCCAAACGCCACCATCCTCTACGCCACGCTGGCCAAGGGCCCCAAGCTGCCGCCCGAATACCAGAAGAACTCCACGCGCCATTTCATGCGCGAGGTGAACCGTCTTGGCGTGACCGGCGTCATCGACGCTGGTGGCGGCTACCAGAACTACCCCGAGGACTACCACATCATCGAGGAGCTGCACAAGGACGGGCAGCTCACGGTGCGCCTGGCCTACAACCTGTTCACGCAGAAGCCCAAGGACGAGCTCAGCGATTTCAGCGGCTGGTCCAAGCAGATCAAGCCTGGCCAGGGCGACGACCTGTATCGCCACAACGGCGCCGGCGAGATGCTGGTCTACAGCGCCGCCGACTTCGAGGACTTCCGCGTCGAGCGGCCCGACATGCCGCCGTCGATGGAAGGCGACCTGGAGCCGGTGATCCGCCTGCTGGCGGAGAACCGCTGGCCCTGGCGCCTGCACGCCACCTACAACGAGACCATCTCGCGCGCGCTGGATGTCTACGAGAAGGTGGCGAAGGACGTGCCCTTCGACGGCCTGCACTGGTTCTTCGACCACGCCGAGACCATCACGGACCGCAACATCGACCGCATCGCGGCGCTGGGCGGCGGCATCGCCGTGCAACACCGCATGGCCTACCAAGGCGAGTATTTCGTCGAGCGCTACGGCGCGCGCGCGGCCGAGGCCACGCCACCGATCAAGCGCATGCTCGAGCGCGGCGTCAAGGTCGGCGCCGGCACCGACGCCACGCGCGTGGCCTCATACAACCCGTGGGTGTCGCTGTACTGGCTGACTACCGGCAAGACGGTGGGCGGGCTGTCGATGTATCCGCAGGCCAACCTGCTCGACCGCGACACGGCGCTGCGGCTGTGGACCGAAGCCAACACCTGGTTCTCCTCCGAGGAAGGCAAGAAGGGCCAGATCAAGGCCGGCCAGCTGGCCGACCTGGCGGTGCTCTCCGCCGACTACTTCAGCGTGCCCGGAGACGATATCCAGGACATCACCTCGGTGATGACCGTGCTGGGCGGCAAGGTGGTGTATGGCGACGGCGATTTTGACAAGCTCGCGCCGGCGCTGCCGCCCGCCATGCCGGACTGGTCGCCGGTGCGCCACGCTGGCGGCTACCAGCCACGGCCGCAGGCCAAAGCGCTCGCGCTCAACACCGCGTGCGCCTGCGCCAGTGCCTGCGGCGTGCACGGCCACGGCCATGCGAACGCGTGGACGGCCGGCGTGCCTGCGTCGGACGAAAGCACATTCTGGGGCGCGCTCGGCTGTTCCTGCTGGGCCTTCTGAGACGCGCGTCCGATCCACGCATCCTGCCAGGGAGACTCCAAGATGCGCCCTTCTGCCTCCACCCACCCTTGCGCGGCGGGCGCCGTCCCGCTCCCGTCCTGGCTGCGCTGGCTTGCACTGCTGGCGCTGTGCGCCGCCTACCTGCAAGGTGGCCTGGTCAAGGCCATGGACTTCGCCGGCGCCATCGGCGAGATGCAGCACTTCGGCCTCGCGCCGGCGGCGCCGCTGGCCGCCGCGGTGATCGCGCTGGAGCTGGGCGCGTCGCTGATGATCCTGTGTGGCGTCTACCGCTGGCTCGGCGCGCTGGCGCTGGCGGTCTTCACGCTGCTGGCGACCCTGCTGGCCAACCGCTTCTGGGCGGCGCCGCCAGCCGAGCAGTTCATGATGGCCAACGCCTTTTTCGAGCATATCGGCCTGGTCGGCGGCTTTGTACTGGTGGCGTGGGAAGACCTCTGCCGCCGCGCGGCCGGGCAAACGGCATGAGGCTGGCCATGCCGCGAGCTCGGCAACCCACGCTGAACACTGAACACAGAACACTGAACACAGAACACTGGAAATGCGATGAAGCTCTATATCGTTTCGCTTGGCGCCGGCATCCTCGTCGGCATCATCTACGCCTTGCTGCAGGTCCGCTCGCCCGCCCCGCCCGTGGTCGCGCTGATCGGGCTGCTCGGCATGCTGATCGGCGAGCAAGTCGTGCCGCCAATCAAGCGCATGCTGGCCGGCGAGCCCGTCACCGCCGCCTGGTTCCACACGGAGTGCGTACCCAAGATCACCGGCGCACCGCCGCCGGCAACCTTGGCCGCGGCCCGCAACGACATACCACCAGCGCCGAGCGGCCCCATCGATTCGCGCTGAGCCCGCCTCACAAGCCAAGCCTTCCGGCGATTCAAGGCTGCATCTGCGCTGCTCCCGCAGCCATCCGCTGCAAGCGCAGACCTTCTGCGCGCGCCTCGGCCAGTCGCTGATTCCAGTCGTCCGGAGGGTGGCCACTCTCCTGCATCTTGCGGAATACGCGGTAGGCGTCGTCGCTGCTCTCGCAGGCGCGCTTGGTGTCTTCGTCGCTAACCCAGGCAAATACGATTACCTTGCTTTGCGCGTGGTAGCGAAAGAACAGCCGGTACTGTTGAAAGAACTTGGCCCGGAACCAATGTTTGTGATCGTCGCCGAGAGTGCCGCCCTGCCGGTATTCCGGCCGTGCCGGCTCCTGCGCGATCACCTCGAACGCCAACCTGGTGATCGCCGCCAGCCGCTTGCTGGCGTTCTTCTTCACGTACCCGGTTGGGTCTCTTTGCTTGAGCGCTTCGACTTGTTGGGTCAGCCCCTCAAGCTGAGCAAGAAACAGGGGATGGGCAAAAACGGTCCAACCGTTGATGACTAAAGGCGCGGGCTGACTCGCGCTCATTCATCGTCTGCCGAAAGGGCGGCATCAAGATCAACTTCGATGCCACCGACCAGCGACTGGATGCGCCGCACAAAACTGGCATCGACGGCCTGCAGGCCCTCCGGATGGCTGGCGATGTCGCGGACCAGGAAACTCAGGAAGTTGCCCAGCACCGGATCGTCTCCCTCGGAAGCCTCGGCGCGCGTCATCACGACCTCGCCGCCGGGGCGGATCGTGTAGTGGATCTTGTCGCGCTTGCCCAGCCGCAGGGCGCGGCGCACGGCCTCCGGCACCGTGGTCTGGTAGCGGTCGGTCAGCTTGGATTCGACTTCGAGGGTGGCAGCCATGGGGCTCTCCGGCCAAAGGAGTGGATGTCTTGCATGGTCATGCAATCGCCTTACCAAGTCAGTGCAAGCGCATTGCCTCCGACGTGTGCCATCCTGCCCCCAAGCCCAGATGGAGACGGCCTACCAACCACATCGAGATAGCGCTTTCTTCACTTTTCTCCATGAAGCGCCACCAGAACCTGAACCAGAATGGACCCACAATCCGCAATCCCCGAGGCCAGGCCGGGACGGATGCGGGGCTGGCTCATGGCGGCATGCGCGGCAGCTAGACCGCGTCCTTCCTCTCCATATCGCTCACCGCTTCGCCGACGATGCGGCGTAGCCACTCAAGCGCGGCATTACCCAGCACGCGGCGGCTGCAGACCATGTCTATGCTGAACGCGTTTTCGCCCAGTTCCGGCGGCAGCGCATGCAGCGCGATCTGCCGGCCTGCCAATGGCAACGCTGCTCGCCGCGCGAGCGTTGCGACGAGGTCGGTGTTCTGCACGGCATAGGGCAACGCAATAATGTGGGCGAAGGTCGCCGCCACGCGTCGCCTGACTCCCAGCCTGGCCAGGTTCTCATCGATCACGCCGCGGGTGGAACCGTCATCGCTCGGCACGAACAGCGCATGCGGCAACTCGATGAAGGTCTGCAGATCCAGCGCGTGCCGGCGCAGGCGCGGATGGCGGCGGTCAGCGATGCAAACGAATTGCTCCTCATACAGATGGGTGACAAGCATGCGTTTTGGCGGCGCCAGGTGGCCGCCGATGGCCATGTCCAGCACGCCTTCATCCAGTTGCTTGTAGATGGCAGCGCGATCAAGCTTGGCGACGCGCAGGTCGGTGTGCGGCGCCAGGCGACGCAGCCGCGCCAATATATGTGGCACGACCACAATATCGGCATAGTCGCTGGCGGCGATGGTGAAGCGCTTGCCCCTGGTCGTCGCGGGATCGAAGCCGGCGCCCTGGTCCAGCACCTCGCGGATCTGCGTCAGTGCCTGGCCGATGGACGGCATCAGGGCCATGGCCCGTTCGGTAGGCACCATGCCGGCCGCGGTCCGCATGAACAGTTCGTCTTGAAACAGCGTGCGCAGGCGGCTCAGCGCGTTGCTGACCGACGGCTGGGCTCTGTGCAAACGCTGCGCGGCTAGCGTGACATTACCCGTCTCGAACACTGCCTCGAAGGCCACCAGCAGGTTCAGGTCGATGGAAGCTAAATTCATGATTCCAATACTACGGATATTGATTATCCATTTCAAGAATTCATACCAGCAGATCTATGCTTGCGAATCTACCAGCTAACCAGGTTTGGAGCCTGCAATGACCAAGATCTTGCTCACCGGCATCGAGCCCTTCGATGGCGAAACAATCAATCCGTCATGGGAAGCGGCGCGTGCGCTCGACGGCGAGTCC
The DNA here is from genome assembly GCF_058794615.1 of Cupriavidus sp. GW823-FHT07A04. Lineage (NCBI taxonomy): Bacteria > Pseudomonadati > Pseudomonadota > Betaproteobacteria > Burkholderiales > Burkholderiaceae > Cupriavidus > Cupriavidus sp. GW823-FHT07A04. The sequence continues at coordinate 206,671 of NZ_JBXAHA010000015.1, read as the reverse complement.
ATCGATGGGGCGAGCGTCGTCGCCCGTCAACTGCCGTGCGTGATCGGCAAGGTGAACCAGGTCCTGCAGCGCGCCATCGAGGAGCTTGATCCGACCGTGGTCATTTGCCTCGGACAGGCCGGCGGCCGCAGCGATATCTCGATAGAGCGCGTCGCGATCAATGTGGTCGATGCACGGATCCCCGACAATGAAGGGCGCCAGCCTGTCGACGAACCGGTGGTCAGCGACGGCCCAGCGGCCTATTTCTCCACCCTGCCGATCAAGGCCATTGTCAGCGCACTCCGTCAACATGGCGTGCCCGCCTCGGTGTCGCAAACCGCCGGCACGTACAACTGCAACGCGATTTTCTATGGGCTATCGCACTACATTGCCGAGTGCCGGCCCGGCCTGCGCGGCGGCTTCGTCCACGTACCCTATCTGCCTGAAATGGCGGCGCGCCATCCAGGCGCTCCCAGCCTTGCGCTCGATACGCTGATTGCCGGCGTCCGGGTAATAGTGGCGACTACGCTAGCTGTGGAGCAGGACATCCGAGAAGGCGCGGGCGCGCTGCACTGAAATGGCCAGGAACTCGGCATTGCCGAGCCTGCGCAGAGACCGGCACCGAGAGTCAGGATGGTCTCGGCCTGGGTGCGCAGGCTTTCTGCGCTGTAGCGATTCTCTGCCATGTGCGCCTCGCCTCAGGCGGGAGTCTTGCGAAACTTCTCGTGCAGCTGGCGCAGCAGCGGCGTGGGCGTCATGCCGTTCTTTTTTTCTACGGCAATCAGCCAGCCGGTGCGATGCCAGTCCTGCACGATGCGGTCGATGGCGGCCTGGGTATCGGTCTCGCCCTTACGCACCCAGATCACCGATGGCGATGGGATCAGGTCGCGTGGCGAAACGATCTCGTAGTCCTTCCAGTCGGCGTTGTTCTCCACCAGGTCGCGCAGCGTCGGACTCACATGCACCGCCGCCACGCAATTGCCGCCCCTGAGCGCCAGCAGCGACTCCGGCCGGCCGCGGAAAGCCTTGATCTGCGCGCCGTACTGCTCGGCCAGCGGCTTGGTGAAGTTGCTGCCCTGCGAAACGCAGACCGGCTTGCCTTTTGTGTCTTCCCACCTGGCGATGCCACTCCCCTTCCTGGCGATGGCCGCGCCACCGACCTCCTCAAAGGGCGTGGGCACGAAGGACAGGATCTCGCTGCGCTCCTGCGTCCATTGCATGTTGGCGATCAGGATGTCGACCTTGCCCTGCTGGAGGAACTGCACGCGGTTCGAAGGCTGCACCTGGATGGTCTCCAGTGTTACGCCAAGGCCCCTGGCCACGCCTTCGGACAACTCCACGTTATAGCCAATGTGCTTTTGCGTGGCCGGGTCGATGGTGCCGAAGGGCGGGCCGGACAGGATCACGCCGACCACGAGCTTGCCGCGCTGCCTGATCTTGTCGAGCGTGGCATCGGCATGCGCGGCAGTGGCCACCAGGGCAAGGCCGGCCAGCAGCGCGGCACGCACGCCACGCGAGGGGAGACGGAAACAGAAAGGGAAACGGGAATGGGAGTGGGAACGCAAGGTTTTCAGCATCTGCAATGTCACTTCCTGGATTGCTCGAAGGGCGCATGGTCGAATTCGCCCTGCCGTGCCTTCTGGTTACGGGTCTTGATGTAGGCATCCGGCACGCCATACTTGCGCGCGGTCCGCAGCAGCAGGCCGGAGCGGTGCCAGTCGCGGATGGCCTGGTCGACGAACGCCTGCGTATCGGTCTCGCCGCGCCGCATCCAGACCACAGTGGGTGACGGGATCAGCTGGTCCTGCGTGGCAAGCTCATAGTCCTTCCATTCGGCAGCGCCCTGGCCATGCAGCGTCTGGTAGAGCGCCGGCTGGATATGCACTGAGGCGGCGCAGGAGCCTCCCTTCAGGGCCAGCAACGATTCGGGAATGCCACGCAGCCCCTTGACGATGGCACCGTAGGTTTCCTGCAGCGGCCTGGCGAAATTGCTGCCTTGCGATACGCACGCGATCTTGCCGCGCAAATCCTCCCAGCGATGGATGCCGCTCGATCTGGCCACCATGGCGGCGCCACCGATGAGGTCATAAGGCGTCGGCGCGAAAGAGAGGATTTCGCTGCGCTCCTGTGTCCACTGGATATTGGCGATCAACAGGTCAACCTTGCCGGTATTGAGAAACTGGACGCGCGTGTTGGCGGTAACGGATACGGTCTCCAGTTGCACCCCCAGGCGCTTGGCGATATCGCTCGCCAGGTCGGTCTGGTAGCCGCCAACCTTGCCGGTAGCCGTGTCCATGAAGCCAAACGGCGGGCTGGCGCCGTCGATGCCGACGCTGATCCTGCCGCGCTGCTTGATCTTGTCGAGCGTGGCATCGCCATGGGCGGCGCCCACCGCCAGGCAAAGCAAGGCGGCGGCTGCGATTTGGGGAAAAAACGGGAAGCGGAAAACGGAATTCATGCGGGCTACGCACCGAGGCAAGTGAAGGGGAAGCGGGGATCTTGCTGGATCGCCCAGACGATCACAAGAAAGGGTTTCGGATATGGATATGCGCGACTCCAGGTAGGGCCCGGAACCCCGCCCGGCTTAGCTAGGCCGCGCGCGCCCGGCGTGCAGGCGCGGGCTCGGCCGCAATCAGTGCGCGCGTGTAGGGATGCACCGGAGAATTCCAGAGCTGCTCCTGCGGCGCGTTTTCGACGATCTGCCCCGCCTGCATCACCATGACGCGGTCAGCCAGATAGCGCACCACGGCGAGATCGTGCGAAATGAACAGGTAGGCCAGGCCGAACTCGCGCTTCAAGTCAACCAGCAGGTTCAGGATCTGGGCCTGGATCGACACATCGAGCGCCGACACCGGCTCGTCGCAGACCACCAGGTCGGGCTGCAGCAGCAAGGCGCGCGCGATACCGATGCGCTGGCGCTGGCCGCCGGAAAACTCGTGAGGATAGCGCCCCAGCGCCGACAGCGGCAGGCCCACCCGGTCGATCATCAGCGCCACCTGCCGCAAGCGCTCCCTCGCGTTGGACACGCCATGCACACGCAGTATCGTCTCCAGCGTGTCGCGCACGCTGCGGCGCGGGTTGAGGGACGCGTAAGCGTCCTGGAAGATCATCTGGACGCGGGGACGCAATGCGCGTAGCGGCCCCGGTTTCAAGGCGCCCAGGTCCACACCGTCGAGCAGCACGCGTCCGGAAGTGGCGGGCACCAGTTGCAGCAGCGTCTTTCCGAGGGTCGATTTTCCGCAGCCGGACTCGCCTACCAGCCCCACGGTTTCGCCTGCGGCAATGTCAAAGGACACACCCCTTACCGCATGGGTAACGCCCGCGCGGGTGGCGTAGCGGGTATGCAGATCAATGACTGACAACAGCGGCATGAGAATCCTGTTTCTCGCTCTGATAATAGCCTGGCGCGGCACCGCGGTGAGCGGGCCCGCAGGCCACGTGGTGCAGCGTTGCGCCCGGCGGCGCAACGCGGGACTGTTCGTATACCGCTGAGCGCAGCGGTTCTGGCCTTGGCGGCCGTACCAGGCACTGCGCCTGCGCCTGCGCGCAGCGCGGCGCGAAGGGGCAGCCAGCAGCCTGCCGCGCGGACTCCACGCCGCCGGGAATCTCGGCAAGCCGGGTGTCGCGATAGAACCTGCCCTGATCCAGCCGCAGCGAGGCGTCGAGCAGGCCGCGCGTGTATGGGTGGGCCGGGGCTGCGAATAGCTCGCCCGCCTGCGCCTCTTCCATCTTTCGACCGGCGTACATCACCACCACGCGGTCGGCCCATTGCTCCACCAGGCCGAGATCATGGGTGATCAGCAGCAACGCCATCGACAATTCGCGCCGCAGCGTATCCAGCAGGGCCAGTACCTCGGCCTGGATGGTCACATCGAGCGCGGTGGTGGGCTCGTCGGCAATCAGCAGCTGCGGCTTGCAGGCGATCGCCATGGCGATCATCACGCGCTGGCGCTGGCCGCCCGACAGATTGTGCGCATGGGTATCCACGCGCTGCGCCGGGGCGGGAATACGCACCAGGTCCAGCAGCTCGATGGCCTGCGCGCGCGCCGCGCGGCGCGACAAGCCCTGATGCCGGCGCAGCACTTCGGCAATCTGGTGGCCCACCGGCATCACCGGATTGAGCGAACTCATCGGTTCCTGGAAAATCATCGACATGGCGCGCCCCCGCAGGTCGCGCAGCGCCGGTGGCGGCAAGCCCAGCAAAGACTGCCCGGCAAAGCGGATGCTCCCCCCGCTGATTCTCCCAGGAGCTGGCAACAGCTGCATCAGTGCCAGCGCGGTGGCCGATTTGCCGCAGCCCGATTCGCCCACCAGCGCGAGGGTCTGCCCGGCTTCGATGGCAAAGCTCAGGTCATGCACCACGGGCTGGGTACCGAAGCGGATCTCCAGTTTCTCGACTTCCAACAGTGCGCTCATGCGCTCTCCCCTAGTGCGCCCGCATGCACGGCGGCAAGGCCACGGCCGGCCTTTCTGGCATCGGTCACAGTCATATCTCAGTCATATCTCAGTCATACCGCAGGCGAGGGTTGAGCGCATCGTTGAGTGCATCGCCCACCAGGTTCAGCGCCAGCACGGTCAGGATGATGGCGGTCCCCGGCAGCGCGCTCAGGTACCAGGCGCTGCGCAGCACCTCGCGGCCGGCGCCAATCATGCTGCCCCAGCTCACGACATTGGGATCTCCCATGCCCAGGAATGAGAGTGCCGATTCGATCAGGATGGCGCTGGCCACCATGACCGAGGTGGTGACGATCACCGGTGGCAGCGCATTGGGCAGGATCTCGGCAACGATGATGCGGCTGCTGCGGTAGCCCACGCTGCGTGCAGCCAGCACGAAATCCGCCTCCCGCAGGGTACGGAACTCGGCGCGCACCAGGCGCGCCACCGTGGGCCAGGAGGCCAGCCCGATCGCCAGCGCAATGGTGGTGACAGACGGACTGCCGATGGCCACGATCACGATCACCAGCAAGAAGCTCGGCACCGTCTGCACCAGCTCGATCAGCCGGCTCAGCACGGCGTCGGCCGCGTGCCCGAAGTAGCCTGCCACGGCGCCCACCAGCATACCAATCAACAGGCTCAGCGACGCCGCCGCCAGCCCCACCAGCAGCGACACGCGCGCCCCGTGCACGATGCCGGCCAGCACATCGCGGCCGAGCGAGTCGGTGCCGAACGGGAAGGCGGGATCTGCGCCGGGCCACAGGAAGGGCTGGCCCACCATGTCAAGCGGATCGCCGGGAAACAGCACGCCGGCGAGCGCGGCCATTGACACCATCGTCAGCAGCACCAGTACGCCGCCCAGCGCGGCCGGGTTGCGCAGGAAAATGCGCAGCGCGCGCATGCGCGCAGTGCCCGCCTGCGATACGTCCACGGAGGTGGTGTTTGCGGTGCCAGCCGCGCCGGCCGGCCCGGAGGAAGACATGGAACTCATATCAATACGCGCCTTGTATGGCGCTCCGCGATTCGGTTGATCGGCGATCCCGCCATGCCGTGCTTGGTGCGTCAGGCATTCTTGATGCGCGGGTCCAGCCATGCTTGCAAGAGGTCGACCAGCACATTGGCAAGCACCACCAAGAAGGACGACAGCAACAGCACGCCGAGCAGCACGCTGAAATCCCGCGCCATCACCGCCTCCAGCGCCAAGCGGCCCAGCCCGGGCCAGCTGAATACCGTCTCGATCACCACCGTGCCGCCCAACAAGGCGCCAAAGTGCATGCCGGCCACCGTCGTGATCGGCATCAGCGCATTGCGCAGCACGTGGCGCACGGATACCCGCAGCGGATGCAGCCCTTTGGCAGCAGCGGTGCGCACGAAGTCCTGGCGCTGTACCTCGAGCATGGCGGCGCGCGTCAGGCGCGCGTAGATGGCGATGAAGAACGTCGACATTGCCAGTGCCGGCAGCACCAGGTGGCTGGCCACGTCGCCAAGCCGCGCCCACCCGCCCAGCTCCGCGCCGATGGTGCCGGTGCCTTCGCTGGGCAGCCAGCCCAGATGGACCGAGAACAGCACGATTGCCATCAACCCGATCCAGAAGCCTGGCACCGAGTACAGCAGCAGCACCGCGAGCGAGAGTGCGCGATCCACCCAGGTGCCCACGCGCGCGGCCATGGCAGCGCCGCAAGCCACGCCGAGCGCCAGCGCGATGCACAGCGCGGCGCCCGTCAGCAGCAGCGTATTGGGCAGGCGCGCCAGGATCAGGTCCGCCACCGGCATGTTGTAGCGTGGCGAGAAACCCAGGTCGAAGCGTGCCAGGTGGCCCAGGTAGGCCAGCAACTGGTGCAGCACCGGCTGGTCCAGGCCAAAGCGGGCCCGTATCAACGCCATGGTCTGCTCGGTAGCCGAGCCGGACTCGCCCGCCAGCACGTCGGCGGCATCGCCGGGCACCAGCTGCAGCAGCAGGAAGTTGAAGACGATCACGCCCAGGGCGGTGGGCAGCGCGCGCCATAGCGTGCGCCGCAGGGCCGATCCGATTCGTAGCAAGGTTGGCATGGTGTGGCGCCCGGTCGGCCGGACTATTTGTCCAGGTAGACGTTGGCGAGGTTGGACTCGACCCCGTCGGCAGTCAGCGAATGGTCATGTACCCGCGTGTTGGCGATGGTGATGAACTGCGGCGACACGAGGTTCAGATCGGGCACCTCCTTGCCGACGATCTGCTGGAACTGCTTGAACTGCGCCACCCGCCTGGCGGGGTCGATCTCGGAAGTGGCGTCCTCCAGCAACCGGTCCACCTCTGGATTGCTGTAGTGGGTTGCGTTGGAGAACGGCACACCCTTCTTGAAGTTCTTGGACCAATACAAACGCTGCACGCCGACGGTGGGATCGAACAGGTTGCTCGCGCCATTCACAGTGAAATCGTAGTCGCGCTCGGTATAGATGCGCTTGACGAAGGCCGGCAGGTCTTGCGAGCGGATGGTCACGTCGATGCCGACCTTGCCCAGCGCCGAGCGCAGGTAGTCGGCCAGGCGCTTGCTGTCCTCGCTGATGGGGTTGTAATCCAGCGTGACGCGAAAGCGCGGAGCGCCGCCTTTGCGTGGATAGCCGGCCTCATCCAGCAGCTTGTCGGCCGCTTTCGTGTCGAATGGGTAAGGCGTGGGCGTATTGTCGTGGAACGCGCTTAGGCCGGGAGCGATCGGCGATGCGGTTCGGGTGCCGTAGCCGTAGTAGACCGTGTTCAGCACCACATCTCGGTTGACGGCCTGTGCCACCGCCTGGCGCACTTTCAGGTTCTTGAAGTACGGATTGTCGAGATTGAACTCCAGTCGCGTCACATTGAAGGAGTAGCTGTTGCCCTTCGTCTCGAACATCAGCTTGGGCACCTTCTTCAGCCGCGCCAGATCGGACAGCGGTACCGGTGTGCGGTAGCCCAGGTCCACCGCGCCGGTCTCGAAGGCAATGGCGCGCGCGGCCGGATCGGGGATGAACTTCACCACGACGCGGTCCACGTAGGGCTTGGGCTTGTCCCAATAGTCCGGATTGCGCTCATAGACGATGTGGCTGCCGCGCACCCATTCCTTGAAACGGAAGGGGCCGGTGCCGATCGGGGCATTGTTGTTGGGATTGCCGATGGCGTCCGTGTTCTCGTAGATGTGCTTGGGCACGATCGGTGATTCGGTGGCCACCAGCGCCTTGATCAGGTAAGGCGCGGGCCTGGACAGCACGATGATCGCGGTGTAGGGATCGGGGGTCTTCACCTCCGTCACGTTGGCGAAGGTGCTGCTGCCGCGCGGGTGGACCTTCTTGAGCAGCAGGATCGAGAACGCGACATCGGCCGAGCTGAAGTCCTTGCCGTCGTGCCACTTGACGCCCTTGCGCAGATGGAAGGTGTACTGCTTGCCGTCCGGGCTGATGCTCCACGAGGTGGCCAGTTGCGGGCGCGGGGTCAGGTCGTAGTTGTATTCCAGCAGGCCTTCCGTCACCTTGGCACTGACGCTGAGTGCGGGCGTGGCCACATTGGCAAGCGACACCAGCGTGGGCGGCTCGTAGTTGAGCAAGAGGTTGAGCGTGCCACCGTGAGCTGGCGCGGGCGCGGCGTGCGCGACCGGTATCGGCAGCGCGGCAATGCCTAGCGAGACAACCAGCACTGCCGACAACACACCGGACAGCAAGCGTTCATGCAGTTTGGGCAACGAAGGCTTTGAAGACATGAGTGGGAGATCCTGATGAAAATGCGGATGGATGGCGGTGCCGGGCACCGCCGGGCCGGCGGCAGCGCCGCGAGCCGGCGTAGGGAGGTGAGGCAAATCCTTCATGCCAATGCGGCATTGCCCGGCGCGGCATCCAGGCCATAGCTGGCGCTCGCCTGCGCGGCGCTGACCAGGCCGTTGCGCAGATCCGCCGCCAGTTTCTCCGAATCGCGCGCCGCGGGGTTGCCGATGCCACCGCCGCCTGGCGTTTCCACCACCAGTCGCTCGCCACCCGGCACCAGTTGCCGGCCCTTTCCCCTCAGGGCCTGGCCAGAGGCAAGCGAGACCCGGCCGGGCGCGCCGGCCAGGCCGCCATCGGCGCCCCGCGCCGGAAACAGCAGGCGATCCCACGCGGCAGCCAGCACCATGGGCGCACCTTCGGCGTTGGCCACCTCGATGACCTGCCCCAGGCCGCCGCGCTGCTGCCCGGCGCCTCCCGAATCCGGACGGTACTCTTTGCGCCAGAACACCAGCGGGCTCACCGTTTCCAGGATTTCCACCGACACATTGCGCACCCCGCTGGGGAAAGACGTGGTGGACAGCCCGTCCTTGCCTGGACGCGCGCCGGTGCCGCCAGTGGAGAAACTGGTGATGGCGAAGCGCCGGCCTTGCAGCAGCTCGCCTGCGCCAGCGCCGGCCAGCGGCTGGCCGCCCGAGAGCTGGATATTCCACAGACTCGACGAACCTTCGGCCGGCACCACGCCAGCGCGCGCCTGGCGCAGGCAGCCAAACACAACGTCCGGCAGCATCTGGCCGATGATGTGGCGCGCGGTCACGGCGCAAGGAAACGGCGCATTCAGGATCGAACCTTCGGGCGCATGCACGCGCACGGGAGCCAGCGAGCCGGCGTTGTTGGGAATATCAGCGCCGATCAGGCAACGGATGCCGAACGAGGTATAGGCGTCGGTATAGGCCTTGGGCACATTGATGCCGCGCGCCACCACCGGCGACGAGCCGGTGAAGTCCACGTCGATGCCGTCCGGCGAAATGGTCAGGCTGGCCTGCAGGGTGATCGGCGTTTCATAGCCGTCGATGGTCATGCTGTTGTGCCAGGTGCCGTGGGGCCACGCGGCGATCGCGGCGGTCATGGCCTGGCCGGCCTGGCGGATGATGTACTCGCCCACCGCATGCAGGTCGCCGAGTCCGAACTCATCCATCATCGTCCGCAAGCGGCGCCCGCCGATCTCGTTGCAGGCAACCAGCGCATGCAGGTCGCCGATCACCTGCACCGGCTCGCGCACGTTGGCGCGCACGATGTCGAACACGGCTTCATTGGGCTGGCCTGCGTCGAACAGCTTCAGGATCGGCAGGAACAGGCCTTCGTGATAGACCTGGGTGCCATCCGGACCCGCACCGATGCCGCCGATATCGACCACGTGCAGGGTCGAGGCGAACAGCGCCACCACCTGGCCCGCGCGCACCACCGGCGTGACCATGGTCATGTCGAACAGGTGGCCGGTGCCCTTCCATGGATCGTTGGTAAGGTAGACATCGCCCTCGGCCATGGTTGCGGCGGGAAATGCAAACAGGAAGTGCTTGACCGATTCGGCCATCGAGTTGACGTGCCCCGGCGTACCGGTAACCGCCTGCGCGATCATGCGGCCATCGGGCAGGAACACCCCGGCGGATAGATCCCCGGCTTCGCGCGTGGAGGTGCCAAAGGCCGTGCGGATCAGGGTCTGCGCCTGCTCCTCCACGACCGACAGCAGCCGGTTCCACATCAACTGGGCGTGGATGGTGCCGCGCAGCGCGGCATGGGTGACTACGGGATTGGCCGGGCTCATTGCGCCACCTCCACAAGATCGGTAAGGCCCGCTTGGGCCGGGACAGGTATCGACGCCGCGAGCACCAGATGCCCATCCGGATCCAGCGAGAAGGCAAAGCCAGCCGGCACCACGGTCGTGGTTTCGTCCTCCACCACCAGCGCGGGGCCGTGTATCGGCGAGCCGCCGGACAACGTGGCACGTTCGTACACCGGTACTTCGCGCCCCGCACCGTGCTCGCCGTCGAACAGGATCCGCTGGCCACCGCTGGCCACCGCCGCGGCGCCCGCCGCCACGCTCTGCCCCGCGCGTGCAATCGCCGGCTGCGCGGTACTCACATTGATCGACCAGCTGATGATCTCGACCGGGTTGCCGGGCAAGGTGCGGCCGTACAGGGCGGCATAGGCACGCTCGAAGCTCTCGCCCAGCGCCGCCGCATCTGCCGCGCGCAGAACCTGTGCATGCAGGGGCACGGGAATTTCGTGCCCCTGGCCTGCATAGCGCATGTACGCCAGGCGCTGTTCGCCCAATGCCTGGCCGGGTGCGGCCTGGCTGACGATATCCCGCGCGCTGGCCGCCAACTGCCCGAGCACGGCATTGACTGCCGCTGCGTCGAAGGCGTCAAGGCGTTGATAAAAGCTGCGCACCGCCTGATAAGCAATCGGTGCCCACAGGAAACCCAGCGCCGACCCCACCCCGGCGGATTGGGGAACGATCACGCGGTGGATGCCGAGCCGCCTGGCCAGTGCCGCCGCATGCAACGGCGCGGCGCCGCCAAACGCGATCAGGGTGTAGTCCTCCACCGTCTTGCCGAGCTCGGTGGCATGGACGCGGGCAGCGTTCGCCATGTTCTCCGTCACGATCTCGGTCACCGCCAGCGCGGCGAACTCCGGTGTCGTACCCAGTCCATGCGCGATATCGGTGCCAAGCGCAACACGCGCGAGCTCCGGCTGCAGCGCCACCTTGCCCACGGCAAAGCGCTGCGGATCCAGCAGGCCCAGCACGCAGTTGGCGTCGGTCACCGTGGCAGCGCTGCCACCCAAGCCATAGCTGGCCGGGCCGGGCTCGGAACCGGCACTATCCGGGCCGACCTGCACGCGGCCCAGCGCGTCGATGCGGGCGATCGATCCGCCACCCGCGCCGATCTCCACCATCTCGATCACCGGGATGCGGATCGGCAAGCCCGATCCCTTGAGGTGCCGGTGCATGCGGCCGAATTCGAAACTACGCGAGATCTGCGGCTGGTAGTCGTCGATAAAGCAAATCTTGGCGGTCGTGCCACCCATGTCGAAGGACAGCGCGCGCCCGATGCCACCCTGCTCCGCCACCCGGCGCGACAGGATGGCGCCCCCGGCGGGACCGGATTCGACCAGCCGCACCGGCTGCGCGATGCCCGCTTCGATATTGGTAATGGCGCCGCCCGATGTCATCAGGAAGAGCGGACTGCGCAGGCCCAACGCGGCCACGCGCTCGCGCAGGCGTCCGAGATAGCCCGCCACCAGCGGCTGGACATAGGCATTGGCGCTGGTGGTGGACAAACGTTCGTACTCCCGGATCTCCGGGCACACGTCGGAAGACAGCGAGACCCACAGATGCGGTGCCAGCTCGCCCAGGATGGCGCGCACTCGCTGCTCGTGCGCGGGATTCACATAGCTGTGCAGGAAGGTGACGGCCACGCTTTCCACGCCCTGCGCCTCGAACTGCGGCACCAGCGCGGCCACGGCCTCCTCGTCGAGGGACAGCAGCGTGTTGCCGCGGCCGTCGACGCGCTCCGGTACGCCAAAGCGCAGGTAGCGCGGCACCAGCGGTGCTGGCTTGTCGAGGAAGATGTCGTACTGCGCGAAACGATCCTCCCAGCCGATCTCGACCAGATCGCGGAATCCCGCCGTGGTGATCAGCGCGGTACGCGCGCCCTTGCGTTCGATCAGCGCGTTGGTGGCAAGGGTGGTGCCGAGGATAAAGAGGTCGACTTGAGCCAGCGAGAGCCCGGCGCTGGCCAGGAGGTCCTGTACGCCGTGGATCACGCCGTTCTCGGGCGCGGCCGGCGTTGTCAGGACTTTGCTGGTGTAGCGGCGCGTGCCGGCCAGCAGGACGGTATCGGTAAAGGTGCCGCCAACGTCGACAGCGAGCCGCACGCTCGCCTGATGTGAATTCTGGTTGTCTGCAGGCATGCCGTTGTTCATGGAGTGGGAATATCTGGATTCAGCCCTCGCGGCGGGGTGCCGCAGCGCACTCGACAAACGACGACCATCGGGAACTTCCCCTGGATAGATACATCTCCCCTGCCTGAAGGCAGGGAGCAAGCGCCGGACTTCGCTGAAAGCCAGCGCGCAGCATAGTCGGCCGCGGCGGCACATCGGAACGAAGGATTTCGCGCTTGCTTATGTTGTGTCAATGGCTATGGATAGACGCAATCCATCCTTGCGCCAACGCGCGCGCGAGACTATGTCGCGCCCCGGCCGGGCCTTCGCACGTCGGCAAATACCCATATGAGCGAACCTTCGTATGCAAGGCATTGCGGCGCGGCTAGGATCGTCGCCTATTGCCGTGCCGGGTCCGCGTAAGCCGGCCTGCCCGCCATGGCGCTCACTGGAATCCACCTTGACTCTCGCCGTCCCGCCCTTCTCTCCCAACGCTTCTCGCACTTCCCGACGCACCTCCCGGCGCATCTTCCTTCTCAGCACCGCGCGCGCCGGGGCCAGCCTTGCCGCATTGGGCGCGCTGTCGGCATGCGCCACGGTATCGGGCACCGCCGAGCCGGTCGTCGATACCACATCGGGCCGCCTGCGCGGCACGCGTGCGCGCGGCGCGTTCGTCTTCAAGGGCGTGCCCTATGCGGCGACAACAGCTGGCGACAACCGCTTCCGCCCGCCCGTCGCGCGGCAACCGTGGGCAGGCGTTCGCGATGCCCTGGAAGGCGGTGCTTCCGCGCCGCAGCCGCAAGTCGGCAGCCCGGTCGAGTTCGCCTGGTACTGGTCGGGCATTCCGGCGAGCGAGGACTGCCTGTCGTTGTCGGTGTTCACGCCCGCGCTGCGTGACAATCAGCGCCGCCCCGTGCTGGTGTGGCTGCACGGCGGGGCATTCGCCATCGGAGCCGGCACGTCGGCGGGCTTCGATGGCAGCCATCTGGCGACATCGCAGGACGTGGTGGTGGTGTCCGTCAACCATCGCCTCAACGTGTTGGGCGGGCTGTTCACTGGCGAGCAACCCGAACAGTTGTCCGCCGAATCGGGAAACCTCGGCACGCTCGACCAGCTTGCCGCGCTGAAGTGGATCAAGGCCAATGCCGAGTCGTTTGGCGGCGACCCGGCCAACCTCACGGTGTTCGGCCAGTCGGGCGGCGCGGCCAAGGTCACGGCGCTGCTGGGGCTGCCCGCCGCGCGCGGCTACATCCAGCGGGCCATCGTGCAGAGCGGCTCCGGCGCCTGGAAGCTGGCAGGCCCGGATGCGGCGGCACGCGCCGCGCATGCGTTCCTGCGTGAGTTCGGCTTGACCGCCGCCAACGCGGGCCGCCTGCGCCAGTTGCCGGTGGAGCAACTGGTGGCCGCATTCGCCAAGGTGTCCGGCGCCGCCGGCGGCGTCAGCGAGTTCCGGCCCACGCTGGACGGCAAGGTGTTCGTCGACGATCCGTTCGACCCGGTGGCATCGCCGCTGTCGGCGGACGTTCCGGTCCTGATCGGCAATGCCGCGCAGGAGGCCACGTTCTTCCTCGCCGCCGACCCGCGCAATTTCTCGTTGAGCGCCGGCCAGGCGCGTCAGCGCATCCAGCGCTTCCTGAAGCTCGACGACGCCGGCACCGCTCGGCTGATCGATGCCTACCGCGACCTAGACGGCAAGGCTACGCCCAGCGAACTGCTGATCCGCATTGCCGGCGACTACAACTACCGCCTGCCGACGCTGGCCGTGGCCGAGCGCAAGGCCGCGCAGAATGGCGCGCCGGTCTATGCCTACGAATTCGACTGGCAATCGCCGGCGCGCGGCGGCGTCCTGGGGGCTGCACATACGTCGGAGGTGCCGTTCATCTTCGGCACGCTGGACGCGGCGAGGCCTCTGGTGCAAGACAGCGCCGACCAGCTGGAGGTGCGCGACCACATGGGGGGCAATCTGGGCGCAGTTCGCACGCACCGGCAAGCCGGGCAGCGGCGTGGTAGCGGGCTGGGCGCCTTACGACGGCTCGGCGCGCACCACCGCGCTGCTGGGCAAGTCATGGGAGGCACGGCGCGACCCTGCCGCGCGCGCACGCGCCGCGTTTGCGGGTATCCCGCTGTACGCGTACAGCGTCCCGGTGTCGTTCACGCGCGACTGACGCCCGGCGCGCGCCGGCAAACGCGCCTGCGTGCGCGACGCGCATCAGGCGGCGTTGATCCGCGATCAGACCAGCCGCGCGTAGCCGGCCGCCACCGCGGCGCGGGCCATCTGCGCCACCGGCTCGTAGTGCGCCAGTCCGGTCCGCGCAATGCCCCGCAAGCGCAAGCGGCGCGCCAGTGCCGGCTCGCCGGAAAGCACCTGGGCCAGCGCCGCGCCAACGCGCGCGCTATGCGCCGGGGCGGCGTGGCGCGAAGACACCAGCGGCAGTCCGGGGGCGGCCTCGGTGCGGCCAATCTGACGCAGCGCGACAAGACGCTCGGGCAGGTGATCGCGCGCGAACGCCAGCGTGACGCAATCGATGGCGGCGACATCCGCCGCGCCGTTGGCCACGGCGTCAAGCGATGCCAGATGCGAGCCGGTGCGCACCGTGCCGGAGAAGAAGCGGCCGTCCCGCGCCAGCGGCGCCACCGCGTAGCGCAGCGCGTTCATGCCGCTGTGCGAGCCCTCATCGTTGTAGGCCGCGCGCAATCCGCGGCATGCGGCGAGCGTGGCGGGCCCGTCATTGGCGCGCACCACGATGGCGCTGGTATAGCTGGCGCCGTCGCAGCCCGGCGCATTGAACCGAGGCGTGCCAATGATGCGCACATGGCGCCGCAGGCCCTGCACCAGCGGATAGCCGCAGGTTTGCGAGAGCAGCAGGTCCGGCCGGCGCCAGAAGTCGTGCAGCGCCTCCACCGTCGCGGCGGGTTCGACGATGCTCAGCTGGAGCGGGTCGCGTTGCCGCGCGAGCACGTCGGCCACGCGTGCGATCAGCGCCAGCCAGTCCGTATGCAGCGCGGGTGTCAGGTTATACATGGGTAGCGCGGCCACCCAGTGCTTGCGTTCGGTCATCGGCCGGTCTTCCACGTTCACCCCGCCAGTTGCGCACGGGCATCGTTGCTGGCCTGCCCGCTTCCTGTTGCAACGGGCACCGCGTCACGTACAGGACCGTGAAACAGCGGATGCACCACGGGCGCGGCCGGACGCAGCGAGAAGCGCGCCAGCCATTCGCCGTAGCCATCCACCACGAAACCGCCGCTGCGCCGCTGGTAGTCGGCCGCGCGACGACGATAGATACGCCCCAGCGCGAACCAGGGCACCGCGGGCAGATCATGGTGGACGAGGTGATAGTTGTTGTTGAGAAAGAGCAAGCGCCATGGCCACGCGGCCTCGTTTATCACGCTGCGGCATGCCGGCAAGGCATGGGCACGGTGCTCCTGGAAGGAGCGTACCGCCGACAGCGACAGCGCCGGATAGGCCACGCCGCCCAACATCAGCCACGGCGCTATGCCGCAAATGCGGTCGAGCCAGGCCAGCAACGCGCCCAACGCCAACAGGTGCGCAAGCCACATCGGCAGGTCGCGCAGATCGCCGTCGCGCACCTTGCGCCCTGCGCCGGCCGCAGTCTGCGCAATGGCAAAGGCCGGGCCGATCAGCACACGCCCCGCCAATGTATTGCGACAGCGCAGCAGCACCCGCCCTAGCGGACCGGCCGCCTGCCAGTCACCGGAGAGCATGAAATAGCTCTCCGGATCGGCGCCCGGATGGGTGAGATCATCGGCCTCGTGATGGCGCAGGTGTTCGCGGCGATACAGCCCGTAGGGAAACCATACCGCCAGCGGCGCCATGCCGAACAGCGCATTGAACCAGGCCAGCCGGGTCGGATGACCATGCAGCAACTCGTGCTGCACAGACATATACCAGGCGGTGACAAGGGCCAGCAGCGCAACAGCCAGCGGCAGGCCGATGCGGGTGGCGTTGAAGGCAATGCCAAACCACCCGCCATAGACCGCCGCGATCAGCAGCCAGGTGGGCGCCTCCGCTCGCCATAACCAACGGCGGGAGGCGCGCGCAATCTCGGCGCGTTGAATGTCATCCAGGTAGATTGCCATGGCTTCGTCATCGTCGATCGGTGGCGGGCTGGTCGGCAATCGAGGCGATGCGAACACCCAGGGCATCCCGCGCCCAGCGCTCCGCCATGTGCATGGCTCCCGGCGCGAGGGATGTCACTCCAGCTTAGCGCCGACGGAAAATAAGGGAACGAAGGAATGCCGATAAGGATATGCGCAGCGCAGGGCCGGCTAACCGCTGCTATTGCTGGAGTGCTCGCCGGGCCCGCAGGCATCGGGTTTACCGCCTCGGCAGGCGTTCGATAGCTTACTTCTGCAGCGAGCGCACGCACGGAACCGAGTAAGCATCTACAAAAAAATTCGTGGGAAAGAGCCGAGGCGCCATGCTGCAATGCGCGAATGGTTTACTTAGCGCATCCAGCCTCCAGGCCGGGCAGCCACGCTGCTCCGTCGCCCTCCCCAGTCACGCAAACCGGCACACGGGCCGGCACGGTGACCCTGCAGCCATTACTGGACATCCATGGCCTCAACGTGCACTTTCCCGGCAATCATGCGCTGCGCGACCTGAACCTGCAGGTCGCTGCCGGAGAGATGCTGGCGTTGGTCGGCGAATCCGGCTGCGGAAAATCGACGACGGCCCTGGCGTTGATGCGCCTGCTGCCGGCGCATGCACGGCTGTCGGGCACTGTCCGCTTCGACGGCGAGGACCTGCTTGCGCTGCGCGAGGCGGAGATGAGCGCCATGCGGGGGCGCGCTGTGTCGATGATTTTCCAGGAGCCGATGACTTCGCTGAACCCGGTGCTAAGCATCGGCCAGCAGGTCGCCGAGGCCTTGACGCTGCACGCACCGCTGTCACGCCGCGCAGCGCGGGCACAGGCCATCGAACTGCTGCACCTGGTCCAGTTGCCTGACCCGGCGCGCCGCTTCGATGCGTACCCGCACCAGTTCTCCGGCGGGCAGCGCCAGCGCGTGATGATTGCCATGGCGGTGGCCTGCAAGCCGCGCCTGCTGATCGCGGACGAGCCGACCACCGCGCTGGACGTGACCATCCAGGCGCAGATCCTCGCGCTGATCGACAGCCTGCGCCGTGAACTCGGCATGGCCGTGCTGCTGATCACGCACGACCTGGGTGTCGTGGCCCGGTATGCAGACCGCGTTGCGGTGATGTACGGCGGGCGCAAGCTGGAAGAAGGCACCGCGCAGAGCGTGTTCGCCGCGCCCCGGCACGCCTACACGCATGGCCTGCTTGGCGCATCGCTGCACGTCGCGCAGGGCCTGCACTACACCACCGACCGGCTGGCGGAGATCCGCGCAGATGGCCAGGATGGCTTCCAGCTTGTCAAGCCGCCGGTAGCGCCTTGCGCGGCCGCGCTGCGCACGCCGGCCGCCAACGCGGCACCGCTGCTCTCGGTGCAAGGCCTGCGCGTCTCATACACCAGCGGCGAGCATCGAGTGAGCGCGGTCAACGACGTCTCGCTCGACATCGCCGCCGGCGAAACACTCGGACTGGTGGGGGAATCGGGCTGCGGCAAGTCCAGCCTGTCGCGCGCCATCCTGCGGCTGGCGCCTGCCGACGCGGGCAGCATCTCGTTTGCCGGACAGGACTTGCTGGCACTGGCGCCCGGTGCGCTGCTGCCCTGGCGCCGCCGCGTGCAGCTGATCTTCCAGGATCCCTACGGTTCACTCAACCCGCGCCACCGCGTGGAAGACATCCTTGGCCATGCCCTGGCCATCCATGGCGTGCGCGAGCGCGCCGAACGCACGCGCCGCATCGACGCCATCCTCGACGACGTCGGGCTCGGCACGGGCGCACGCAGCCGCTACCCGCACGAGTTCTCGGGCGGGCAGCGCCAGCGCATCGCCATCGCACGCGCGCTGGTGCTGCGCCCTGAGCTGGTGATCTGCGACGAGCCCGTATCCGCGCTGGACGTTTCCATCCAGGCGCAGATCCTGAACCTGCTGGTCGACCTGAAGGCAGAGCACGGCCTGACCTACCTGTTCATCTCGCACGACCTGTCGGTCGTGCGTTATATCGCCGACCGTGTGTGCGTGATGCAGGCGGGGCGGATCGTCGAATCAGGCGATCCCGATGCCATCTGGACGCGTGCGCAACATCCCTACACCCGCACCCTGCTGGCGGCCATGCCCGGCCATGCGCGACCGGCCTGTCCTCCGGACGCTGCCGCCGAAGCGCCGCTGCCTGCCCTCGCGCACAGCTGAACTCTTGCTGTCTTTTTTCCGCAGTTACCGCATCACCGGAACCTCAACGCCCCATGAACGAACACGATTTCCCCTTCGCCAAGCCGTCCGACACCCTTGCCCAGGACAACGCCGCGCCGCATAGCGCGCAACGCCGTCAGCTGCTTGGCGCCACCGGCGCCCTGCTTGCCGGTGGCCTGTTCGCCGGCCTGCTGCCCGAGGCCAGCGCGCTGACCAAACCGCTGCCGAATACCGAAGATGGCGCCCAGCGCGGCGGCGCTCTCGATGCCGTGGTGCACCCCGAGCCACCCACGCTGGCGTTCTTCATCAACACCTCCACGCCGGGCCGCACCGTGGTCAGCAAGATCTTCGACGGCCTGCTGGACTACGGCCCCGACCTCAAGCCGCGCCCGCAGCTCGCGCAGAGCGTCGACGTCTCACCCGATGGCCTCACCGTGCGGCTCAAGCTGCGCAAGAACGTACTGTGGCACGACGGCAAGCCCTTCACCGCCGCTGACGTGAAATTCTCCGCTGAAGAAATCTGGCGCAAGCACGCACCCACCGCACGCCGCGTGTTCCAGCACCTGGCCAAGGTCGATACGCCGGACAGCCATACGGTGGTGCTCACGCTCGGCAAGCCAACGCCGGTGATCCTGAACGCGCTCGACGTGGTAGCCGCGCCGATCCTGCCCAAGCACCTTTACGAAGGCACGGACATCCCGAACAATCCGTACAACAACAAGCCAGTCGGCACCGGCCCCTTCGTTTTCAAGGAGTGGGTGCGCGGCCAGCATATCGCGCTGGAGCGCTTCGACAAATACTGGGCGCCGGGGCTGCCTTACCTCGACAAGCTCACCTTCAAGATCATACCGGACGTGGCGGGCCGCGCCACTGCGCTGGAGACCGGCGCGGTGCAATACGGGGAGCGCAACCCGGTAACCTTTGCCGACGCCGACCGCCTGGCCAAGTCGCCTAACCTGGTGGTGAGCACCGAGGGCTACAACGGCTTTGCCGGCTGGCTGTGGCTGATCCCCAACCTGCGCGACCCGGTCATCGGCAACCTCAAGGTACGCGAGGCCATCCTGTATGCGATCAACCGCGATGCGCTGGTCAAAACGGTGTGGGGCGGCTACGCGGTGCCAGCCACCGGGCCGGTGTCCTCCCTGCTCAAGACCTTCTATACCAAGGACACACAGCAGTACCCGTTCGACCGCAAGAAGGCCGAAGCGCTGCTCGACGAAGCCGGCTTCCCACGCAAGGCGGACGGATTCCGCTTCAAGCTCAATCACGACTTCATTCCCTTTGGGGACGACTACCGCCGCACCGGCGAGTTCGTGCGCCAGTCGCTGCGCGCTGTCGGCATCGATGTGAACCTGCGCGGCCAGGATCTGCCCACCTGGACCAAGAACGTCTTCACCGACTACAACTACCAGCTGGTCAGTTCCTGGGGCATCAACTGGCAGGATCCGCAGATCGGCGTGGAGCAGCATTACTGGTCCAAGGCCGAGTCCAAGGGCACGCCGTGGCAAAACGCGTCCGGCTATGCCAGCGCGGAAGCAGACAAGCTGATCGAAGCGGCACAGGTCGAGCGCGATCCCGCCAAGCGCGTGCAGCTCTACCAGGATTTCCAGAAGCTGGCGCAGAAGGACCTGGCGCTGCTGAACCTGTTCGAGTTCCGCTGGTTCGGCGTCTGGGACAAGCGCCTGCGCAACGTCACGGATACCTTCGACCACAGCCAGAACAATTTCTCCCGTGTCTGGCTCAGCGCCAAGTGAGGTTGCCGTGCGCATGACCCGACGCCTGCTGCGCCGCCTGCTGCAACTTCTTGGCGTGATCGTCGCCACCGCCGTGCTCAACTTCGCGCTGCTCAAGGCGCTGCCCGGCGACCTGGTGGATGTGATCGCCAGCGAGAGCGGCAGCGTGCCGCCGGAGTACGTGACGCAGCTGCGCCAGCTCTACGGGCTGGACCGCAGCCTGCCGGAGCAGTTGGCAAGCTATCTCGGACGCATCGCGCATGGCGACCTGGGCTACTCGTTCCGCTTCGGCGAGCCTGTCCTTGATCTCGTGCTCGGCCGGCTTGGGCCAACGCTGGCGCTCGTCGGTGCCGCGCTGCTGCTGTCCACCGTCGGCGGCGTGCTGCTGGGCGTGGCGGCGGCACGGCGCCCGCATGGCCTGACCGACACCGTGCTGTCCGCGCTGGCTACGGTGGGCTACTCGGCGCCGATGTTCTGGACCTCGCTGATGCTGATCGTGCTGTTTGGCGTGCAGCTGGAATGGCTGCCGATCGGCGGGCTGCGCGAAGTCAATGCCGGCTACCACGGCCTGCGGCTGTTGCTCGACTACATCCATCACCTGGTGCTGCCGGTGCTGACGCTGGCGATCTACTACATCGCGGTATATGCACGGCTGGCGCGCGCGTCGATGATCGAGACGCTGGCGGAGGACTTTATCCGCACCGCCCGCGCCAAGGGCGCGCGGGAGGCGCGGGTCATCTTTGGCCACGCGCTGCGCAACGCCGTGCTGCCGGTGATCACCATGCTGGGCGTGCAAAGCAGCGCGCTGCTGGGCGGCTCGATCGTGGTGGAAACGGTGTTTGCGTGGCCCGGGCTGGGCCAGCTCTCCTTCGAGGCCATCAAGAGCCGCGATATCCCGGTGCTGCTGGCCGTGCTGATCTTCAGCGGCGTGCTGGTGGTGCTGGCCAACCTGCTGGTGGACATGGCACAGGCGGTGCTTGACCCGCGCGTGCGGGCCGGTTCGGCCCCCGTGCCTTCGGCAACACAAGGAGGCGCGGCATGAAGCGCTGGTACCTGCAACCTTCCATCTGGCTCGGCGGCGCCATCCTGCTGCTGGTCTTAGCCGCTGCGGCGCTGGCCGGCGTGCTGTTCCCGGCCGATCCGCTCGACATGGTGGGCGCGCCCTTCGTCTGGCCCGGCACGGACCCGGCCACGCCGCTCGGCACCGACCTGATGGGCCGCGACCTGCTGGCCGGGCTAGCACACGGCGCGCGCGTTTCACTGCTGGTTGGCGTGTCGTCGGCCGCGGTAGCACTAGCGATCGGCGTCACGATCGGCGCAGCGGCGGGCTTCTATCGCGGCGCCGTGGACGCGGTGCTCAGCCGCATCACCGAGTTCTTCCAGACCATCCCGGCCTTCCTGCTGGCGATCATCCTGGTGGCGGTGCTCAAGCCCAGCCTCGGCACCATCGTGTTCGCGCTTGGCGTGACCTCATGGACCAGCGTGGCCCGGCTGGTGCGCGCGGAGTTCCTGACGCTGCGCGAGCGCGAATACGTGCGGGCCGCCGTGGCGGTGGGCGCCAGCGACGCGCACCTGATCTTCCGCGAGCTCCTGCCCAACGCCTGGACGCCGATCATTGTCTCCACGGGCCTGCTGGTGGCCAGCGCGATCCTGTCCGAAGCCGGGCTGGCCTTTCTCGGGCTGGGCGACCCCAACGTGGTGAGCTGGGGTTCGATGATCGGCCTGGGCCGGGACGCGCTGCGCACCGGCTGGTACATGACCGCGATCCCCGGCCTGGCCGTGGTGCTCACCGTGCTCTCGCTCAACCTGCTCAGCGACGGCCTGCAGGCCGCGCTCAACCCGCGCCTGCGCCGCGCGCGCCGGGCTGCTTTGCCAACCTGAACTGCCAGCCTGACCCGCGCCGACCCGACACACGACTGCCATGACGAAACTGAACGATCTCCCTTCCACACCCATTTGCACACCCATTCCCGCGCCACCGGCACGGCTGCCCGACCCGGAGCGCGTGCGCCGCATCGCCAGCGATGCCGAGGCGCTGCAAGCCGCCCGCGAGCTTGCAGCGGTATTCGCCGACGGCGCCTCCGAGCGGGACCGCGAACGCCGCCTTCCCTGGGACGAGCTGGACCGCTGGTCCGAAAGCGGCCTGGGCGGCATGACCGTGCCGCGCGAGTACGGCGGCGCCGATGTGTCCTACGCCACGCTGGCCGAAGTCTTCACCATCCTCTGCGCTGCCGACCCGGCGCTCGGCCAGATCCCGCAGAACCACTTCGGCTTGCTGGGCGTGCTGCGCGAAATCGGCAGCGAATCGCAGAAACGCCGCTTCTATGGCGAGGTACTGACCGGCGCGCGCCTGGGCAACGCCGGTCCCGAGCGCCGCTCCGAGACCAGCCAGACCATCCTCCAAGGCACCACGCGGCTCACCGGAACCGCCCAGGGCCTGCGGCTCAACGGCCAACGCTTCTACGCCACGGGCGCGCTGTTCGCGCATCGCGTTCCCGCACGGGCGCTCGACGACCAGGGCCGCAGCGTGCAGGTGTGGACGCCGCGCGAGGTGCGCGGCCTGCGCATCGTCGACGACTGGTCCTCCTTCGGCCAGCGCACCACGGCCAGCGGGAGCGTGGTGTTCGACAACGTGCCGGTGGCGCCCGAGGACGTGTTGCCGATCTGGCAGCTGGCCGACCGTCCGGGCCTGTATGGCCCCACCTCGCAACTGATCCAGGCCGCCATCGACCAGGGCATCGCCGAGGCTGCGCTGGCCGATGCCATCGCCTTCGTGCGCCAGTACGCCCGCCCGTGGATCGACTCCGGTCTGGAGCACGCCACGCAAGACCCCTACATCATCCAGGACGTCGGCCGCCTGCAGATCGACGTGCACGCCGCGCGCGAAGTGCTGCTGGAAGCCGGCCGCACGCTTGACGCGATCGCCGCGCGGCCACTGGATGCCGAAGCCAGCGCGCGCGCCTCCGTGGCAGTGGCCGAGGCCAAGGTGCTGACCACCGAGATCGCCCTGGAAGCCAGCCAGAAGCTGTTCGAACTCGCCGGCTCGTCCGCCACGCGCGCCAAGCACAACCTGGACCGCCACTGGCGCAACGCGCGCGCCCACACGCTGCACGACCCGGTGCGCTGGAAAACCCACCTGATCGGCAACTACCACCTTAACCACGTGCTGCCCGCGCGCCACTCCTGGAACTGATATGTCCGTGCTCCTCTCCCCGGTTCCCACCGATAGCCGTCCCGCGCCAGCCGCACCGCCCGCCCAGCCGCCCGAACTGATCCGCGACGACGCCCACGCCATCCTGAGCGCGCGCCAGCTCGCAGCCCGGTTTGCCCCCGAGGCGGCATTGCGCGACCGCGAGCGCCGCCTGCCCTGGGCCGAGCTGGACGCCTTCAGCGCCAGCGGCCTGTGGGGCATCACGGTGCCGCGCGAATACGGCGGCCCCGGCGTGTCCAACGTCACGCTCGCCGAGGTCATTGCCACCATTTCCGCCGCGGACGGCTCGCTCGGGCAGATCCCGCAAAACCATTTCTACGCGTTGGAAGTGCTGCGTGTGGGCGGCAGCGAGGCGCAAAAGCGCTTCTTCTACGAGCGTGCACTCGCCGGCGAGCGCTTTGGCAACGCCCTTGCCGAAATCGGTCACAAGGACTTCAAGCGCCGCACCCGGCTGGCGCCGGACGGCGACGGCTGGCGCGTGGACGGCAAGAAGTTCTATTGCACAGGCGCGCTCTTCGCCCACTGGATCCCCACGCTGGTGGTAGCCGAGGAGCAAGGGCGCGAGGTCACCTACCTGGCTTTTGTGCCGCGCCGCGCCGAAGGCGTGTCCATCGTCGACGACTGGGACGGCTTCGGCCAGCGCGTCACCGGCAGCGGCTCGGTGTCCTTCGACAACGTGCGGGTCGAGGCCGAATGGGTAGTGCCCTTCCTGGCCTCCTTTGAACAGCCGACCACCATCGGCCCCGTAGCGCAGCTCCTGCACGCGGCGATCGACCTCGGCATTGGCCGCGCCGCCTTCGAAGCCACCCTGCCCTTCGTACGCGAGCGCGCCCGCCCCTGGGCGGACGCCGGCGTGCAACGCGCCAGCGACGACCCGCTGACGATCCACCAGGTTGGCGAGGTCTCGGTTAGGCTGCGCGCAGCCGAAGCGCTGGTGCGCCGCGCCGGGCGCATCGTCGATGCCGCCCAGTTGGCCCCCACCGAACGCAGCGTGGCAGAGGCCTCCATCGCCGTGGCAGAGGCGCGCGCACTGACCACCACGGCATCGCTGCTGGCGGGCAGCAAGCTGTTCGAGCTGGGCGGCACCGCCGCCACGCTGGATCACCTGGGCCTGGACCGCTTCTGGCGCAATGCCCGCACCCACACCCTGCACGACCCGGTGCGCTGGAAGTACCACGCCGTCGGCAACTTCTACCTCAACGACCGGCTCCCGACCCGGCATGGAGCGCTGTAATGGCACGCAAGGAAATCCTGCTCAACGCCTTCAACATGAACTGCGCCGGGCATATCAACCACGGCCTATGGACGCACCCGCGCGACCGCTCGGCTGACTACAACACCCTGACGTACTGGACCGGCCAGGCGCGCACGCTGGAGCGCGGCTTGTTCGACGGGCTCTTTATCGCCGATATCGTCGGCGTCTACGATGTGTACCAGGGCAATGTGGACGTGACGCTGCGCGAGTCGATCCAGCTGCCGGTCAACGATCCGCTGCTACTGGTGCCTGCGATGGCCGCTGTCACGCAGCACCTTGGCTTCGGCGTCACCGTGAACCTGACCTACGAGCAGCCCTACCTGCTGGCGCGCCGCTTCTCCACGCTGGACCACCTGACGCGCGGACGCGTTGGCTGGAACATCGTCACCGGCTACCTGGACAGCGCCGCGCGCGCCATGGGCCTCGCCGGCCAGATCGCGCACGACGAGCGCTACGACCGCGCGGACGAATACCTGGAGGTGCTCTACAGGCTCTGGGAAGGCAGCTGGGAGGACGATGCGGTGCGGCGCGACAAGGCCGCCCGCGTGTTCGCCGATCCGCGCAAGGTACATAAGGTCAGGCACGAGGGCAAGTACTACAAGGTCGATGGCTATCACCTGGCCGAGCCCTCGCCGCAGCGCACGCCGGTGCTGTTCCAGGCCGGCAGCTCCGGGCGCGGCCAGCAGTTTGCCGCGCGCCATGCCGAGTGCGTGTTCATCTCGCCACCCAGCAAGGAAGCCGCCCGCCATACCGTGAGGGCACTGCGCGACCAACTGGTGGCCGCCGGACGCAGGCCGGATGACATCAAGATCTTTGCCGGCACCGCCGTGGTACCGGGCAAGACTGCTGCAGAAGCCCGCCAGAAGCACGCCGAGTACAAGGACTACGCCAGCCGCGAAGCCGGCCTGGCGCACTTTGCCGCGAGCACGGGCGTGGATTTCGGCCGCTATGACCTCGACGCGCCGGTGGACTACGGCGGCGGCAACGCCATCGAGTCGGCCACGCGCACCGCGCAGCAGCATGGGTGGACCCGGCGCAAGCTGCTGGAGCTGTTCGAACTTGGCGGCCGCTATCCCGCCATCGTGGGCGACGCGCAGCAGGTTGCGGATGAACTACAATCCTGGGTGGACGAGACCGGCATCGACGGATTCAACCTCAGCCGCACCGTGGTGCCGGAGAGCTACGAGGACTTCGTGGACCTGGTGGTGCCCGAGTTGCAGAATCGCGGCATCTACAAGACGGCCTATGCCGAAGGCAGCCTGCGCAAGAAGCTGTTCGCCGAAGACGATCGGCTGCCGGCGCGGCACGCGGCGGCGGGATTTCGCCATGGCCGGGACTGAGCCCCGCGCACCCCATTGAAGGCACCGAAGGCACGCAAGGGCGAGGAATCCCCCCGGAACACCTCGCATCGAGGCGCTGTCCAGCGGGCTCAGCCGGTCGCGCCGAATGGCCGCAATATGCTCGCCAAGGGCCCCTCCCAACTGCTATCGGCATGCACCTGGCGCCAGGCAGCGGTACATACAGAAATACAAGCCCCCCCGATAGTAGGGTCAAGTTTTCCCCCAGGGGGTCGATAGAAAAGACCACGGCTTCAGTCTGTGACCGGCCAGGCGCGCGCATGCGCATGCGGATCGCTTACGATCATAGGAAAAGACAAACATGGAGCTAGTAGTGAGTATCGATAGCATCATGTCCAAAAAGCTCGTCACCGTCGTGTTCGACGACACGTTGGCAACGATCAAGAATATCTTCGACGAGGCCAAGTTCCACCACGTGCTCGTCGTAGAGGACGGAAAGCTGCATGGTGTTGTATCGGACCGCGATCTGCTGCGCGCGATGAGCCCGTTTATAGGCAGCACGGTAGAGTCGGCCAGGGACGTCAATACCCTCAAGAAGCGCGTGCACCAGATCATGACGCGCAAGCCGGTAACGCTGCGCCCCGAGGCCGGGATTGCTGATGCCATTGCACTATTTCTTGCCCACCAGGTCTCGTGCATTCCCATCGTCGACGAGCAGTTCCGGCCGGTTGGCATCGTGAGCTGGCGGGACATTCTGCGATCGTTGGCGGCAAGTTCCACGCCGCCGGATAGCGCCGCCTAGGAAAGACATGGCATCCGAGATATCCGGGCGGGGAGTACTGTCCTCCCCCTTGCAGGGCGGCCGCTACGCGTAGTGCACCGTTCCGATGCCGACGCGACGGGATCCGCCAGCCTCGTCGGGCATCGGGTCGCTTTCGAGTGCCTCGATCGCCTCCTCCAGCGCTTGCCTCACATCCTCGCGCCGTTTCGGCAGAGCCGATAGCAGGTCGCGCAGTTCGGACACATCGCAGATCTCGGCCAGCGCCTGGACAGCCTGCTGCCGCACATGGGGATCGCTGTCGCCAAAGCTGCCCGTCAGCAGCGGCAGCACCTTGCCGGGCGTGAAGAAGCTCAGCGCCCAGACGACCCGGCGCCGGACATCCGGCGAAGGCTCCCGCTTGAGCCGCGACGCCAATGGCGGAACCGCGTCATCGTCACCGATGGCCGCCAGCGCCAACGCCGCCTCGCCACGCACCGCATCGTCGTCATCACTCAGCAGCCCAAGCAGCAACGGCATCGCGCGCGGATCGGGTTGCTCCCGCAAGGCTTCGACGAGGCCAGCGCGCGCATCTGCCTGCGCGGTGGCGAGCACGTCGATCAGGTGCGCAATGGCTGCGGGGTCGCCATGCCGCGTCAGCGACTTCGCCAGCGCCCCCTTTACTTGTGCATCCGCATCTGGGGCGCGCAGAAAGGCCAGTGCTTCCGGCGGTGTGACGGCACCATCGGGGAGCCAGAGTGCTTCGGCTGCGCACTGCTGAACGCGCCGGCTCGGATCCTGGAGGCAACCCAGGATCAGGGCGGCATGGTGCTTCGCGTCGATGCGGCTGATGGCCTCGATGATCTTGCACCGAACCTCGTCGTCGCCGTCGCGCAGCGCACCGGCAAGAAACGGGACGGCCCGCGCATCGCGCAAGCTGGCGAGCGCGTCGCAGACGCTGCGCCTGACGTTCGGCTCGGCATCGCTCAGCGCACGGCAGAGGCTTTGCAGCGTGGCCGTGGTGTCGGGATGCGCCTCCCACGGGAGGCTGCCGAGCGAGTCAGCGGCGCGCTCCCTGAATTCCGGGTCGGGATCCTGCAGGGCCGCACGCAATGCCGGCAGCGCGTCAAAGTCGTTGTTGTCGCCCAAAGCCCAGAGCACCGCCCAGCGGACCCGACGTGTCTCGGCAGGATTGTTGAGCGCGTCAATCAGATGCTGCGTGGCGCCCGCGTGCCGCATCTCGCCCAGCGCATTGACCGCGTAATAACGGACCTCTTCGTCCGGATCGCTGAAGATGCGGTCGGCGAGGGTGTCGATGGCTTGATGCACCTGCATCGAACCCAGCGCGATGACGGCCTGCAGCCGCACGCCAGCCACCTCGTCGTTTGCCGCAAGCATGAGCGCCGGGATGGCCTCCGGCGACGAAAACCGCAAGGCTTCGGCTGCCGTTTCCCGGACGATTGCCGAGGTGTCGGACAAAGCGGCCAAGAATACGATGCACAACGCCGGCCCCGCCTCGACGCCGGCGCACTCCCTGAGCGCGGATAGTACCGTGGCCCGTACACCCTCGTCGCTGTCGTTGACGGCCGCGCGCAGATCCGGGATCAGGTCGGCACACTGTAATTCACCGAGCATGGCGGCGGCAGAGGCGCGCACCCCGGCGTCCTGATCGTGGCGCAGGCGGTCTTTCAGTGCCTCGACTGCCGGCTCCGTGCGAAAGACGCCGAGCGCCAGGACGGCTTGCCTGCGGACCTCGGCACTGGCGTCATCGAGCGCCTTCACGAGCGCATGCACGAGCGCATGCACGTGCTTCGGCGACTGGCTCGCCAGGGCTGCCGCCGCGGCCGCCCGGATCGACGCGTCAGGGTCGCCCGCCAGCGCCCGATGCACGGCCTGCGCCACTTGCGCATGCGTCTCCATGTCGTAGTGCCCGAGCGCATGGATCGCGCTGGCGCGGATGTACGGGTCCTGGTCCCGCGCTGCGGCCAGCAACGGCGCAACGAACGCATCGGCCACCCCCGGATCGGTGAGGCTGACGTTCGCACCGCGCCGCTCGTCAGGGGGCTGCGTCCTCAAGGACGCGATCAGGTCTTCGATTTCGCTCGGCGCACGCATTCCTTCTCCGGCCGAATCGTCAGCAGCGGCATCTCGATGGCCAGCAAGGGCCGCTTTCATGCGCATCATCAGTGCCTTCAGCCGCATGTGCCGGCCCCCGGACCTTCCCACGTGTCGTAGTCCGCAACCGGCAACGCGCGCGGTTGCCGCCCGTCGAGCAGCGCATCGGACGCGCAGTCAATGCGCCGGATTTCCTTGATATCTCTCATGATGTCCATCGCGATGCGTAAGCTTCCCTCCCCATTGCACGGTCGCGAGGCCTACGCCTTGTTCGCCTGCCGTTCGCCTGCCGTTCGCCAGCTTGACGGATTGGTGACCAGCTCGCCCGTCGCCCGGCACACACTGCTCGCTTCGAGCCTCAACGCAACCATTTCGCGTCGAACCGGCGCGACACGTTATCACAGGCGCATCGTGCATCTCAAGTGCAGGCGCAACCCGGCAATGTGGACAATCAGGCCGCCTTCGCCCCAACCGACCAGTAGTAAGTCGGCGCCGTGCCGTTGATGACGTGATCGCCGACAACTCTGCCCTTGTAGAGGGTCGGATTATGCGAAGCCAGTGTCCGCGCATTGCGCCAGTGGCGGTCCAGCCGGCGGTCTTCATCCAGCGCGGAAGCGCCGCCGATGTCGAACAGCCGCGTGGCCGCCGCCAGCACCTGGTCCGCGATGCCGACCTGCGCCTTGGCGGTACGCAACTCCACGTCGTCCAGCAAGCCGACCGGAACGGCTTCGCCCCGCTGGCGCAGGCGATCGATCTCGCCAAGGCCTTGCGCCACGGCTGCGACGGCGGCAGCCGCAACGAACGCCGTGCCGGCAAGCTGGCCCACCACCTGCTGCACCAGCGGATCCTCGGCTGGCGTGCGTGCGCTGCCGTGGCTGTACACCCGCTTGCGCGCGCGCACAAAGGCGGCCGCGTCGCGCTCGATGGCCCGGGCGATGCCGGCCAGCGTCGCCAGATGCACCAGCTGGAAGTAAGCCGTGATGGATGTGGGCACATTGCGCGGGAAGCTCAGCACCTGTTCGCCGGACACCGCCACATCGCGAAAGCGTGTCGTGCCGGAGCCGGTGAGGCGCTGGCCAAAACCCCGCCAGTCGTCGATGCGGTCGATGCCCGGCGCATTGGCCGGCACCAGCACATAAACCGGATCGGCACTGCCCTCGCGGCTGGCGCTGACGGCAATCCAGTCGGCATAGAGCGTGCCTGTGCTGTAGAACTTCTCGCCGTCGAGCCGCCAGCCTTCGCCATCCGGCGACAAGGTGGTCTTGTGCTTGCCTGGCGCGCCGTCGCCAAGCTCGGTAGTGGCGTTGCCGAAGATCGCGCCCTGCGCGACGAGCTGCAGCCAGCGCTCCCGCAGTTCTGGCGCTATCTCCGCATAGAGCCGCTCGACAAAGCCAAAATGCGCGCGCAGGATCTGCGGCAAGTTGGAATCCGCTTCGCCCAGCTCGATCAGCAGTTCGAACAATTGCTCGACCGACGCGCCCAGCCCGCCGAGCGCCACCGGGACGCGCAAGGCGCCGAAGCCGGCATCGCGCAGCAGGGCGACCGCATCGAAAGCAAGCTCGCGCTCCTGTTCGCGCTGGGCCGCGCGTTCGGCGATCTGCGCAAAGATCGGGCGGAAGCGCGCAAAGAGATCCGCCTGGGAAGGATTGAGTTCTGGCATGCGTTTGTTGTCTGGGTTTAGATAGCGATGGCAAACACGGGAGGCTCGCCAGCGGCGGCATCTGGCTCTTCCGGCTCGCCGGGCTTGGGCCGGCTCTCCCGCAGCTCGCCGATCTGGATCAGGCGCGAGCGCGTGAGGTTGCGGCTCAGGCCGCAGCCTTCCTGCCCGGCAGCACGTCGTTGGCGATCATCTCGCCGAACGGCCCCGTCAGGTTGGTGGCGCCGCCGCGGCCCAGGCTGGCGTACGGCTCCGGCAGCAACGGGAACACCAGTTCGGCGAAGCGGTACGCTTCCTCCAGGTGCGGGTAGCCCGAGAAGATAAAGCTCTCGATGCCAAGATCCGCGTATTCCTGGATCCGTGCGGCCACTTCCTGTGGATTGCCCACCAGCGCGGTGCCGGCACCGCCGCGCACCAGGCCCACGCCGGCCCAGAGGTTGGGATAGATCTCCAGCTGGTCGCGGCGGCCGCCGTGCAACGCGGCCATGCGGCGCTGGCCGACGGAATCGAAGCGCGAGAAGGACTTCTGCGCGGCGGCGATCGTTTCGTCCGAGATCTGCGCGATCAGTTCATCGGCGGCCCGCCAGGCTTGCTCGCTGGTACGGCGCACGATCACATGCAGGCGCACGCCAAAACGCACTTTGCGGCCAAGGCGCGCGGCGCGCTCGCGAACATCGGCGATTTTTTGCGCTACGGCCTCGGGCGGTTCGCCCCAGGTCAGGTACACGTCGACCTGCTCGGCTGCCAGGTCGTGCGCTTGCTCGGACGAGCCGCCAAAGTAAAGGGGCGGGTAAGGACGCTGCACCGGCGGATACAGCGCCTTGGCGTTATCCACCTTGATATGCTCGCCATCGAAGTGAACCGCCTCGCCCTCCAGCACGCGGCGCCAGACGCGCAGGAACTCGGCCGATGCCGCGTAGCGCTGGCTGTGGTCGAGGTACAGCCCATCGCCACGATTTTCGTCCGGATCGCCGCCGGTCACGACGTTGATCAGCAGCCGGCCATTGGTAATACGGTCAAGCGTGGCGGCCATGCGCGCCGACACGGTAGGCGAGATGATGCCCGGGCGGATTGCCACCAGGTAGCGCAGGCGCTCCGTCCAGGGCGCCACTGCGGAGGCAATCACCCATGAATCCTCGCAGGAGCGGCCGGTGGGAATCAGCACGCCGTAGTAGCCCAGGTTGTCGGCCGCCTGCGCGATCTGCTTCAGATAGCCCAGCGAAACGGGGCGCGCGCCCTCCGTGGTGCCGAGATAGTGGCCGTCGCCGTGCGTGGGAAGAAACCAGAAGACATTCATTGCCGCGGTTCTCCCCTTCAAGCCGCGCGCTGCAGCGGCAATTTGCGGCTGGCTTCGAACAACGGCGCGCAACGATCCGCGGCCAGGCGGATGCGTTCGGCCAGCGCGGTGCTGCTGACCTGGTCATTGTGGAAATCCCCCGGGCTGCCGTACACGCCGATGGGCAACGTGAGCGCCTGCAGGAAGCCGAACAGCGGCCGCAGCTGATGCTCCAGCACCAGCGCGTGGCGGTCGCTGCCGCCCGTCGCCCCCAGCAACACCGGCTTGTCCACCAGCGCTTCCTGCCCCACCAGGTCGAAAAGGTGCTTGAAGTGGCCGGGATATGAACCGCGATACACCGGCGCGGCCACCACCAGCAGGTCCGCGGACTCGATGGCGACCAGTTCGTTTTCAATCTCGGCCGGCAGCTCTGCGCGCGACAGCGCCGCGCCCAGCGGACGCGCGATATCGCCGAGGTTGACGATATGGCTTTGCAAAAGCAGCCGGCTATCCAGTTCCGTGAGCAGTGCCTGCACGAGCGCGAGCGTGCGCGAGGGCTGCTGCGCGCTGCCGTTGACGGCGACCACTTTCAGCGGTGTAGCCATGGGAAGAACCTCCTGTCGATATCGATGGTTTGTGGATTCACGCGCGGGGCGCATTTCGTTGCCGGCAATGCATCAGGCAAGAAGCAAGCCCGCGTGAATTGCCATGTTCTTTGCCTGTGCGCCATTCCTGGCACGGATCCGCGCCGTTCTCCCAGAGCACACTGCTGATGATGCAACTGCGTGGAGATGGGGGGCGTTGCCACCGCAGCCGTCTTAGGCAAGCGCTTACAAGCCCCTCACGATAGCGCAACGGAATTGGCCGTCGAAGGATGAATTTCGTCTATATATAGACACGCGAAACGCATATAGGCATGCAAGCTTTGCATCCCCGCCAGGACCCTGCAGAGAGTGCCGAAGATTGGTGCTGCTCCAGCCCGAATGCGCAGCGGCGATGCATGCAAAGCGAAGGGGGCCCCGCTTGCGGGACCCCCTTCGTTCATGCCTTGCCGGACGCGTCTTCATCCAACGGCCTCAGAAATCCAGTCCACCGCCTCCGCCAGCCGCGCCCTGCGCGCCGAGCTGTCCCTCATCCTTCGGCAGTTCGACGATCGCAGCATCCGTGGTAAGGATCAGGCCTGCCACCGAAGCGGCATTCTGCAAAGCGGTGCGTGTGACCTTGGTCGGGTCAACCACACCACCTTCCACCAGGTCACCATATTCTCCCGTCGCCGCGTTGTAGCCAAAATTGCCCGTCCCTTCGGCCACGCGCGCTACCACCACGCTGGCCTCTTCGCCGGCGTTGGCAACAATCTGGCGCAACGGCTCCTCCAGTGCCCGCAGCACGATCTTGATGCCTGCCTGCTGGTCCGGGTTGATGCCCGTCAGATCCTTGATGGCCTGGCGCGCACGAATCAGCGCTACGCCGCCGCCGGCCACGATGCCCTCTTCCACCGCGGCACGCGTGGCGTGCAGCGCGTCTTCCACGCGGGCTTTCTTCTCCTTGACCTCGACTTCCGTGGCGCCGCCGACCTTGAGCACTGCCACCCCGCCGGCCAGTTTGGCCACGCGCTCCTGCAGCTTCTCGCGGTCATAGTCGGAGCTGGCCTCGTCGATCTGGGTGCGGATACGCTTGACCCGCGCCTGGATCTGCGCGGCGTCGCCGGCGCCATCGATGATGATGGTGTTCTCCTTGCCGATTTCCACGCGCCCCGCCTGGCCCAGTTGCTCCAGCGCGATCTTTTCCAGAGACAGCCCGACCTCTTCCGACACCACCTGGCCGCTGGTCAGGATCGCGATGTCTTCCAGCAGTGCCTTGCGGCGGTCGCCAAAGCCGGGGGCCTTGACCGCGGCGGCCTTCAGGATGCCGCGGATATTGTTGACCACCAGCGTGGCGAGTGCCTCGCCCTCCACGTCCTCGGCCACGATCAGCAGCGGACGTCCGGCCTTGGCCACCTGCTCCAGCACGGGCAGCAGGTCGCGGATGCTGGAGATCTTCTTGTCCACCAGCAGCAGGTAGGGTTGCTCGAGCACCGCCACCTGCTTGTCGGGGTTGTTGATGAAATACGGCGACAGGTAGCCACGGTCGAACTGCATGCCCTCCACCACTTCGAGCTCGTCTTCCAGCGACTTGCCGTCTTCCACCGTGATCACGCCTTCCTTGCCGACCCGGTCGATGGCCTGGGCGATACGCTCGCCGATGGCGCTTTCGCCGTTGGCGGAGATGGTGCCGACCTGCGCGATCTCGCGGCTGGTGGTGGTGGGCTTGCTGATGCGGCGCAGCTCTTCAATGGCCGCCGTCACCGCCTTGTCGATGCCGCGCTTCAGGTCCTGCGGATTGAGCCCGGCCGCGACGTACTTGACGCCCTCCCGCACGATGGCCTGCGCCAGTACGGTAGCGGTGGTGGTGCCGTCGCCGGCGTTATCGCTGGTGCGGGAAGCGACCTCCTTGACCAGCTGCGCGCCGATGTTCTGCAGCTTGTCCTTGAGCTCGATCTCCTTGGCCACGGAGACGCCGTCCTTGGTCACGGTAGGGCTGCCGAAGCTGCGCTCCAGCACCACGTTGCGGCCCTTGGGGCCCAGCGTCACCTTGACCGCATTGGCGAGAATATTGACGCCTTCGACCACCTTGGCGCGGGCCACGTCGCTGAACACTACATCTTTTGCTGCCATTGCTGTCTGTCCTGTCTTGATTGTCGGGTTCGTTCGGGAAACACTGGATCGATGCTGGCGGACACGCGGCGATTCAGCGCTCGACCACCGCCAGGATGTCTTCCTCGCGCAGCACCAGGAGTTCGTCGCCGTCGACCTTCACCGCCTGGCCTGCATACTTGCCGAACAGCACCCGGTCGCCCGCGCGCAGGTCCAGTGCAATGCGTTCGCCGGCTTCGTTGCGCCGGCCCGGGCCGACGGCGATCACCTCGCCCTGGTCCGGCTTTTCGGCGGCGCTGTCGGGAATGACGATGCCGGATTGCGTGCGGGTTTCGTTGTCGGACCGTTTGACGAGAACGCGGTCGTGCAGTGGGCGAAGGCTCATGCTGGCTCCAGAAGGAAAGGAAGAGAGAAGTTCGTTGGCGGCGGATGCCAGTGCCGACGGTGGCACTGCGGGCTGGCAATCAGCACTCGATGCCGGTGAGTGCTGAGTATAGAAAGCACCGCCATGCGCGGCCAACTGATCGTTTCGCATTTGCTTAGAATGCGCGCCTGACAGCGCGCCTGACGTGGCGAGCACATCGGGTTCCCACCCACGCTGCCTTGCGCGACCCGCATGATTTACCCGGGTCCACGACGTCGGCATGGAGCGGGCCGGGCACGGCCAGCCGGCCAGCCTTAAGCGTTTCTTAAGCCGTTGTGCCCTATCCTTGCCGCATCGCCAGAATCCAACGTTCCCGATGCCGACGCTCCTTGCCCTGAACCTCACGCTGTTCCAGCGCCTGAACGCCCCCGCTGGGCTGTCTGGCGCCGGCCTCTGGGTGGCCGCTTTCCTTGCCGAGGGACTGATCGCAGCCGCGCCGCTGGTGCTGGCCGCGGGCTGGCTGCGCGCGCGGCCGGGTGAGCGCCAGATGGTGACGAGCGCACTGGCGGCCGTGGCGCTGGGCGGGCTCTGCTCGACCCTGTTCGGCCTGCTGCTGCCGATGCCGCGGCCCTTCATGGCGGGCGTCGGGCATACCTACCTGGCGCATGCCGCCGACCCCTCCTTCCCGAGCGACCACGTCACGCTGCTGGCCACGCTGGCCTTCGTCCTGCTGCGCGCGCCCGGCAGGGCCCAGCGCCTGAGCGGTACCGGCTTGCTGGTAGCCGCGGCACTAACGGGCTGGGCCCGCGTCTTCCTCGGCGTACACTTTCCACTGGACATCGTCGGCGCATTTGCGATAGCGGCATGCTGCGCGGCCGTGACTACGTCTGCCTTCACGCGCCCGCTGCTTGCCGCTGTCACTGTGCGCGCGGAGCAGCTTTACCGCCACCTGCTGGCCTACCCCATCGCACGCGGATGGCTCAACCCATGACAATGGCTGACACGATGCCGCCCCTTGCCACCGTTGGCGCCCTGCCGTCAACGCGCGGTGCCGACGCCAGCCTGGACATCAGCGGCCTCGAAGGCGCCGGCCGCGGGCCGTTCAGCCTCACCGTCGCGCCCGGCAGTTGCGTGATCCTGTCCGGCGCTTCCGGCGCGGGCAAGAGCCTGCTGCTGCGCATGATTGCCGATCTCGATCCCAATCGCGGGCAGGTCCGGCTAGGCCATACCCCGCGCGAGAGCATGAGCGGTCCGGCCTGGCGGCGCCAGGTCATGTACGTGGCGGCCGAGTCCGGCTGGTGGGGCGACGACGTGCTTGAACATATGACGGACGTGCCGGCTGCCCAGGCGCTGCTGGCGCGGCTGCGCTTGCCCGCGGACATCCTGCAGGCGCCCGTGAGCCGCCTGTCCACCGGCGAGCGCCAGCGCCTCGCGCTGATCCGCGCGCTGGTGCGCCGTCCGCGCTTCCTGCTACTGGATGAGCCAACCTCCGCGCTGGACGCCGAGACCACGCTGGCCGTCGAAGCGCTGCTGCACGACTGCAAGGCACAGGGGCTGGGGCTGCTGATCGTCTCGCACAATCCCGCGCAGGCGGCACGCCTGCAGGACCGGCACTATCGCCTCGGCGCCGCCGGGCTGGAAGCGGTGCCGGCATGAGCCCGATCCCGCTCACAGCCTATGACCTGGCGCTGGCCAGCCTGCTGGTGCTAGCCGGCGCGGGCGCCTCGCTGGTGATGTCGCTGGACGTGCACCGCAACCTGCTCTGGGCCGCCGGCCGCATGGTGGTGCAACTGCTGCTGGTCGGGCTGGTGCTGCGCACGGTGTTTGGCTTGTCGTCGCCGCTGGTGACCGCGTTGACGGTAGCGGCCATGATCGCGGCAGCCGCCCGCGAGGTGGGCAGCCGGCAGGAGCGCCGCCTGGCGGGGCCCTGGCACGCGCTGATCGGCGCCGCCGCCGTGAGCCTGCCGACGCTGCTGGTGACCGTGCTGGCGCTGACCACGGCCTTGCGCCCGACGCCCTGGTACGACGCCCGCCACGCGATCCCGCTGGCCGGCATCATCCTGGGCAATGTGATGAACGCCGCGAGCCTGGCGCTCAATGGCGCCTTTACCGCGGTCTGGCACCAGCGCGCCGCCATCGATGCACGCCTGGCGCTTGGCGACGACCGCCAGGCGGCGCTGCGCGTGATCGTGCGCCAGGCGGTGCGCAGCGGCATGCTGCCCACCATGAACACCATGGCGGCGGCCGGCATCATCACCATGCCAGGCATCATGACCGGCCAGATCCTGGCCGGGATGGACCCGATCGCCGCGGCCCGGTACCAGATCCTGCTGATGTTCCTGCTTGCCGGTGGCAGCATGCTGGGCGTGATCCTGGCCGCCACGCTGGCGGTCCGGCGCCTGACCGACCACCGCCACCGCTTGCGCCTGGACCGGCTGCAACGCCGTTGACCCCAAGGCACCCACTCATCACCAACCAAGGAATCCATGCCATGCGCCTGCTGCTGGTGGAAGACGACCCGATGATCGGCGAAAGCGTAGAGGAAGGCCTGCGGGCCGAAGGCTACGCGGTCGACTGGGTCAGGGATGGCCGCCTCGCCGATGCCGCGCTGGCCGCCAATGCGCCCGGCACCTACGACGCCGTGCTGCTCGACCTTG
The DNA here is from genome assembly GCF_058794615.1 of Cupriavidus sp. GW823-FHT07A04. Taxonomy (NCBI): domain Bacteria; kingdom Pseudomonadati; phylum Pseudomonadota; class Betaproteobacteria; order Burkholderiales; family Burkholderiaceae; genus Cupriavidus; species Cupriavidus sp. GW823-FHT07A04. The sequence continues at coordinate 169,319 of NZ_JBXAHA010000015.1, read as the reverse complement.
GCCTGCCCGGCCGCTCCGGCGAGGCGGTGCTGCGGCAACTGCGCGCCCGCGGGCTGGCGCTGCCGGTGCTGATCCTGACCGCGCGCGACGCCACCGCCGACCGCGTGCGCGGCCTGGATGCCGGCGCCGACGATTACATGGTCAAGCCGTTCGACCTCGACGAGCTGTTCGCGCGCATCCGGGCCTTGCTGCGCCGTAGTGCCGGGCGCGTCAGCACCGAGCTGGCGCATGGCCCGGTGCGCCTGGACCCCGCCACGCGCGAGGTGCGCTGCGACGGCGAGATCGTGGCGCTGTCGATGCGCGAGTTCATGGTGCTGCAGGCCTTGATGGAGCAGCCGGGCCACGTTGTGACCCACGAGCGCCTGCGCGAGGCGGTCTACAACATGAATGAGGAAATCAGCAGCAATACAGTGGAAGTCCATATCCATGCGCTGCGCAAGAAGCTTGGCGCCGACTTTATCCGCAATGTGCGCGGTGTCGGCTACAAGCTGGGCGGCCCGGCATGAGAACGATCCGCGCCCAGTTGCTGGCTGGCCTGCTCGGGGCCATGCTCGCATGCGCCCTGGTGGCAGGCGCGGCCGCCTATTTCAAGGTGCGCCGCGAAGCCAACGAGGTCTTCGATGCGCAACTGCAGCAAGCGGCACGCATGTTGCCGACACATCTGGAGCGCGACGCCACGCCGCCGCTGAACGGCAGCGAACTTGACGAGGAGATCGTGGTGCAGGCCTGGGATGTGCAGGGCCGCCAGATCTACGCCTCGCACCCGGTCACGCTGCCGCGCGCGGACCTGCCGGGCTTTCATGACCTGCAGGCGCGCGGCAGCGAATGGCGCATCTATGGCGTGCTCGCCGGGGATCGGTATGTGCAGGCCGCGCAATCGGTCGTGTTCCGCCGCAAGCTGGCGGCCTCGCTGTCGCTTGGCGCGTTGCTGCCCATCCTGGCGCTGGTGCCAGCGCTTGGCTTGCTGATCCACCTGGTGGTCAGGCGCTCGCTACGCCCGGTCGAGGAGATCGCGCGCGCGGTCGGCAGCCGCTCGGCAGATGCGCTGGCGCCGCTGGACGCGCACGGCTGGCCGCCGGAACTGGTGCCGGTGGTGGAAGCCCTCAATGCCCTGCTGGCCCGCCTGCAGCAATCCATGGACACCCAGCGCGCCTTTGTCGCCGACGCCGCGCACGAACTGCGCACGCCGCTCACCGCGCTCAAGCTGCAACTGCAGCTGGCCCTGCGCGCCGACAGCGAAGACAAGCAGAAACTGGCGCTCGCCAAGCTGGGCGAGCGCCTGGACCGCACCACCCACCTGGTGGCGCAGTTGCTGACGCTGGCACGCAGCGAAGACGGCGCCCCTGCCACCCAGGCCCCGCTCGCCGACGTGCGCTTGCGCGATGTGGCGGTGCAGGTGGTGCGCGAGCTGCTGCCTATGGCCGAAGCCAAGGATGTGGACCTCGGCCTGGACGCGAGCGCGCCCGAATGCCGGGTGCGCGGCGTGGGCGGCGATCTCTTCATCCTGCTGCGCAACCTCGCCGACAACGCGATCCGCTACACCAGCCCGGGCGGCCGGGTCGACCTGCGCATCGAATGGCGCAACGGCGCGCCCATGCTGGGCGTGAGCGACAGCGGCCCGGGCATCGCGCCGGCCGAGCGCGACAATGTGTTCCGCCGCTTTCATCGCGGCGACGCCAGCGACGCGCATGGCAGCGGACTCGGCCTGGCGATCGTGCAGAGCATCGCCGCGCGCCATGGCGCCACGGTGTTGCTGGAGGACGGCCCGGCGGGCCGCGGGCTCACGGTGGCCGTGGTATTCCCGGCGCAAAACGGTGCCTGAAAGGCAACGCCGGTCGTGCACGGCTAGACTTCATTCTTATTCGGAGTTCCGATGCATCCCCAATCCGACTCTCGCTCCCCTGCATTCTTCGCCCGGCGGGTGGCCGGCCTGCCGACAGCCCTGTGGCTGCTCGCCGGCCTGCTGATCCTGCTGCTGTGGTTCGGCACGCTAGATTTTCGCCACCTGCTCAGCTCCGATGAAGGCCGCTACGCCGAGATCTCGCGCGAGATGTTCGCCAGCGGGGACTGGGTAACGATCCGCTACAACGCACTCAAGTACTTTGAGAAGCCGCCTTTCCATATGTGGGTGACGGCGCTGTCGTATACCTTGTTCGGCGTGGGCGACTGGCAGGCCCGGCTATGCGTGGCGCTGTCCGGCATGGTTGGCCTCATCGCGTCGATGTTTGCGGCAACGCGCTGGTACGGCATTCGCGCTGGCCTGCTGACCGGCCTGGTGCTGGTGGCCGCGCCGATGTGGAGCGTGGCCTCGCACTTCAACTCGCTGGACATGACGCTGTCCGGCGCCATGGCCTGCGTGCTGGCCTTCATGCTGGTGGCACAGCATCCCGACGCAACGCCTGCGGCCCGCCGCTACTGGATGTGGGCCTGCTGGGTGTCCATGGGCGTGGCGATCCTGAGCAAGGGCCTGGTGGGCATCGCCCTGCCTGGGTTGGTGCTGGTGATTTACACCCTGATCTCGCGCGACTTCGGCCTGTGGCGGCGCCTGCACCTGATCTCCGGCATCGGGCTGATGCTGATCGTCACGGTGCCCTGGTTCTGGCTGGTGTCGGCGCGCAACCCCGAATTCCCGAATTTCTTCTTTATCCACGAGCACTGGCAGCGCTACACCTCGACGGTGCACTCGCGCGGCGGGCCGGTCTGGTACTTCGTGCCATTGCTGGTGGCGGGCTTCGTGCCCTGGCTGGGCCTGGCGCCGCGCATGTGGGAGGTGGTCCGCGACGATGGCGCCGCGGCGCGCGTGGCGACGGTGCGGCGCCTCCGGCCGGCGCTGTTGCTGGCTGTGTGGGCCATCGCCATCTTTATCTTCTTCAGCCTGTCCGGCTCCAAGCTGCCCGGCTATATCGTGCCGGTCTTCCCGGCGCTTGGCATGCTGGCAGCCATGGCGCTGGAGCGCATCGGCGAGCGCGGCTGGCGCCAGCAGCTCAACGCCATGCTGGTGATCATGGCGATCGGGTTGCTGGCCAGCCCGGTGGTGGCCACGCTGCATTCCAACCACACCGCGACCGCCGACTACCGCCGCTACGCGGTCTGGGTGACCGCCGCGTTTGTGGTGATGCTGGCGGGCACGTGGCTGGCGCGCCGGCTGCTGCGCACCCACGGCCTGATGCCGAGCATCGTGGTCTACACGCTAGCGCTGTTCACGGGTTTTACCGGCGCGCTGCTCGGGCACGAATCGATCGGCGGCCCGGCCTCGGGCGCCAGCCTGGTGCCGGCCATCCGGGCGGTGCTCAAGGACGACATGCCGATCTACGGCGTGCGCACGCTGGACCACACCCTGCCGTACTACCTGCGCCACACCACCGTGATGGTGGAACACCCCGACGAACTGGAGTTCGGCACCCAGCAGGAGCCGCAGAAATGGCTGCCCACGCTCGACAGCTTTATCGCCCGCTGGCGCGAGGGGCCACCGGCGCTGGCGATCATGTCCGCCGATACCTACCGCGAGCTGACCGCGCGCCAGGTGCCCATGCACCTGGTTGCGCAAGACCAGCGGCGCATCGTGGTAGCCAATTTCCCGGTGCCGGCTTCGCCTGGCCGCTAAGCGCGGCCAAGACAGATCCAGGACGCCGCAGCATCTAGCTCCTCATGGGTGGCCGACGAAAAACGGTAACGATTGTCATTTGCTATCCGCACCCACCCCTCCCCTTGTTCCACGCGCCGTCTCACGTAAGGTGCCTCCTGTTCCTTGCCGGTGCATCCCCCGCCCGGCGCTACGATTTATCCCGGCCGGTACTGCCGGGACCGGCTACACCAGTGACTTCCCGCATCGATTCCAGGCAAGAAATCGACCTGACATATACCCTGTTTTCGAATTACTTAATCAACGATTCCAATCAAATATGACGGCACGTTCAATAGCACATTTAAGCTGTCAATTTAATAGATCGCCTTACCCCACCAAAGCATGGGACACCATTCCTTGACAGCCACCATCGCTCTTTTTCCGGACGCATACTGATCTGATTCCGTGCACCCTCACGGCCCCTTTCTTCCATCCACCCTTAAAATTCAAACAACAATCATTATCAATACATGCAATATTTCTCGCAGCAATTTGTCAATAACTGCAGATAATTGGGGCGAGAACCTTACGTTTTCATTTCAATGCCCTCCATAATTTTCCTGATCAGGCAGAGTGCCTTTCTTTCCAGTACCGTATGATTGAGCCTCATCGGAATCGACGTGCGCGGACCACGGTGAATGAATCGGGAGTAGCCCATGCAAATGATGTCTTCCCAGTTCAGTGGCTTCCGGTACGAGGAGCCTGCAGCTCCCGTCATCTGCCTGCGCGACGTCGCCCGCCCGTGTCTTCGTAAGCGGGCCACTGGCAATGCACCCGAAACGCAGGGCCAGGCCAGCGTCGCTGCCAAGGGCTTCTCCAGATGAATTGGGGCGTGCTTGCCTACACCGTGCTGGCGTGCCCGGTGACCGGGTATGCCGCTACTGCGGCCTGGGCAGCATGGCGGCCACCGGCTGCCAGCCACGATCCGGAAAGCACCGGCCTGCGCCCGGTGAGCGTACTGAAGCCGTTGTGCGGCGCCGACCCCCGGCTCTATGACAACCTTGCCGGCCTGTGCCGGCAACAGCATCCGGCGTTCCAGCTGGTGTTCGGTGTGCGCGCGGCAGACGACGCGGCCATCGCCGTGGTGGAACGTCCGGAACGAACAGCTGTGTCCCGCCAGGCGGCGGCATCCGATTTCGATCCTCCTGTCGTCATTGACGCTATTCATCCTAGGAGCGGCAATCGCATCATGAAGTATCTCGGTTCCATAGCGGCCTTTGTCGGCCTGGTGGCTGCGCTCTGGCTCGTCTGGCACGAAGACCCCGGCCAGGTGTTCTCCTTGATGCGCGCCGCGGGGGGCGGACTTGTTATCGCCGGGCTTGCGCATTGGCTTCCCATGCTGTTCAACGCGTGCGACTGGCAGACACTGATTCCAGAAACGAAACGGCCCGGGATTGGCTCGATGCTGCGCCTGGTCTGGATCCGGGAGTCGGTGAACGGCTTGCTGCCTGTCGCCCGCGTAGGGGGCGAGATCGTCTCGTTCCGGCTGATGCGGCACTGGGGACTGCGCGCGTCGACGGCATCGGCCAGCCTGATCGTCGATATGCAACTGACCTTGATCAGCCAGCTGATTTTTACGATGGTGGGAATCGGCTTCCTGCTCTCGGCACACTCGGACTCGAAGGCACTCCAGCTCGCCGGCAGTCTCGCCTGGGGTGTAGTCGCGCTCTTGCCGCTGCTGGCGTTGTTCGCATTGGTGCAGCACGCTAGCCCATTCGAACGGGCCAGTCGTGCTCTCAGCCGGTTGACCAGCGGCAAATTTGCCGCGCTGACTGGCCAGTCGGCCAGGATCGATCAATCGATCAAGCTTGTCTGGCGCCGCCGGGCCGTCATCATTCGCTACCTGTTCTTCTGGCAGCCGCTGCAGTACATGGCGACTGCGCTGGAGCTATGGCTAGCACTGTATTTCCTTGGGGAACCGGTGAACATGATGGATGCCCTGGTGCTCGAAGCCCTGGTTCAGGCACTCAGCAGCGCGGCTTTTTTCGTGCCTGCGGCACTGGGAGTCCAGGAGGGTGGCTTTGTCCTGATCGGGACCGCGCTGGGTCTTGAGCCGACGACCTGCATTGCGCTGGCCGGTGCCCGTCGCATCCGGGACTTGATGATTTACCTGCCCGGGCTGCTTGCCTGGCAAATCTCGGAATCGCGCAGCCGCATCGGCCGGCTTCGCTCCTGACTCGATCTGCAGCGATGCGGAATATGCACCAACTCATGAAAAAGACGCGCCGCGCGCGCCTGAAATCCCGGCAGGGTGACCGCGAGCCACTAACTGGGCTGCCCGGAACGCGCGCCAAGTCCCACTCGTGCGCCGCCCTTTGCTTGTGTTCCGCGTTGCTCGGTTTGCTCAGCGCACCGGCCTCGGCGGTGCTACCGGATGAAATCCAGGTGTACACCGGCGATATCAACGCGCCGGGAGAGTTCGGACTCGAACTGCATCTGAACACCACGCCAAGCGGCCATTCGCGGCCATCTTATCCCGGGGAAGTCACCACGCCGCACGGCTGGCGCGCGACCGCCGAGTTCTCCTATGGCCTCGCGCCTGCCTGGGAACTTGGGCTTTACATCCCCACCATGCTGTCGCGAGACAACAGCTATTACGTGACCGGTCCAAAGCTTCGCGTGAAGTGGATGCCAATCCGCACTGTCGATGGCGCTGGATACTTCGCTGGCGCCAACGTTGAACTCGCGCGCGTCGGACAGAAATTCGAGAGCGCAACCAAGACCCTGGAGCTGCGTCCAATCATTGGTTATCAGGACAGTAATTGGCTCTTTGCCTTTAACCCCGTGTTGGGATGGGATCTTGCTGGCCCGGACAAAAGCGCTGTCCCCAGCGCAACCCCTAGCTTCAAGGTGGCCCGAACAGTATTGCCAGGGTTGCGCGCGGGCGCCGAATACTACACGGATCTGGGCCGCGTCAATCATCCAGCCACGGGGCCTTGGCAGGCGCAGATCATCTATCTTGCTTTCGATGTGAGTCGCGGCCCCCTGGTCTTCAATTTCGGCATAGGCCGCGGGCTATCCCAGGCAGCTGACCGCTGGACACTGAAATGGATCTTCGAAATACCGTTCTCCTGAGCCGCCAGCCTGGGAGAGAACCGCGCCAGGATAGGCGCCAGGAGGTTCTTGAGTCTGGCGCCTTCACGCGCAAATCGGTCATCGACCTATGACCGTCGGGTCCGATTCCTTTGCCCACCCAACAATCACAAACAAGATACGACTGAACCTGAATCCGAATCTGAATCACTTGGATTGCAGATAGGTTGCAACGGCGTTGGCTTGATCGTTGTTCAGATTGTGTGCCACCGCACTCATGACCGGTGCATTGCCGCGCGACTTGTCCCTGAAAGCCTCGATCTGACGTAGCAGATAGGATTTATGCTGCCCGGCAAGTCGCGGGAATTGCGCAGCCCCCTGCCCCTGCGCGCCATGACAGGACGCGCAGGCTGGCACCCCGCCATCGGGAGCGCCATGCTCGAAAATGGTCTGCCCCTTGGACATCAGTGCCGTGTCTCCGGCCGCACCGGGTGCCGCCGTTTGACCTGCATAGTATTCGGCCAGCGATCGGATGGTTGCGTCGTCAAGTTGTGACGCGATACCCCACATGAATGAACGCGCCTCCGATTCGCCACGCGCATGCTCCCGGAAACCTTTGAGCTGCGTCTCCAGGTATTCAGGTGTCTGAGCGTCAAGCCGGGGGAACATTGGCGATTCGCTTCGCCCGTGAATGCCATGGCAAGTTGCGCATAGCTGGGCGGCGAGCTTGGCGCCATCCTCGCCATAAGCCCGCATGATCGCCATGCTCATGCCTGCAAAGGTAAGCAGCGCGAACAACGGTACACGGATGGTCAGCGTCATTTTCATAGTCGTACCAGGCCCGGAAAATCTCCAGCGGCAGATGTTGCCGGTGGCTCGTTCAGAACAGAAACCAGCCGAGCAGATATAGCGTGTTGTTATCGCCGGCATTCCTGCCGTTACCGTCGTAGTTGGAGCGTGCGCCATTGAATTTAAGGAACCACGTGTACTGCACCGCAAACTTGACTTGCGGGTGAGGCAGATAGTTGAGCTCGAAGATCAGCCCGCGCGAGTCGGGATATCCATTGGCGCTGCCTATGACCGGCGCCGGAGTGTACAAGCCCGTATCCGCGTTTCCGGTGGTCGAGAAATAGGCCAGCGTGCCACCATACTTGCGCTGGTAGATATAGGACGCCTTGGCCTTGAAGGTCGTAAGGTGGTCGGTCGGGTTCGCCGGTGTGGGGCCAGCGCCTATGCCGCCGCTGGGAAAGCTCGCGCGCCAGTCCTGTTTCTCGTAGATCCAGGCTGCCTGGGCAGTAAAGGCATGGGGTAGCGTGAGGTACTGGTACTGCGCGTCCAACGCATAGTCGCTGAAGCGGTCCGTGGGCGTGCCGGGCAAGGTGTTGTCCGGATACCGGCTGGCTATCAGGCCAAAGGTGCCCGCCATGATGGAGTGCGGGCCCCACTCCCGGTTGTACGCCACGCGCCAATATGGGTTCGCGCCACTCAAGCGTGCCACGCCCCCGGGTGTGTTGCTATCTTGTCCGGTCCGGAACACCGAGAATGCCTGGTCAGCTGTCCGATAGAGGCCAAACTCGATATAGAGGCTGCGCTGCCAGAAGAGGTACGCGGACGCGCCCGCCACTTGTTGCGCCAACCCGCCATCGATGAGCGTGCTCGCCATTGGCGTTAGCGAAACACTGCTCGACGCGTAGGGATAACCGAAGGCTGGCGTGCTGTTCCACACGTCGGAGACCGTCGGGTTATTGTTGACGGTCATGCCGTAGATGAAGTCGACATCGTTATCTGTCAAGTGCCACGCGGCGCGGATGTCTGTGTTGTCGAGCGCGGCATGATGGGCGATGCCATCGTAGGTCCATTGCGCAAAGGCGCCCACATGGTCAACGATGCGGCCGGCATAAAAGAGGCTCGCCTGCTGCAGCGTAGTGTCGCCATCGCGCAGGAAGTCGTAATTGGCCCGGTCAAGGGTCCTGGTATGTGTTTTTGATACCTGCACCATTGCCGAGACCGGAATGGTGGTGTTGTTCGTCAAGGTGTAGCCAGTCAACTTGAAGAAGCGGCCGAACGGGGTCAGTTCGGGAAAATTCACATGGCAGGCCATGCAGGCCATGCCCGTCTGGCGGGCAAAGGCGGGAACCGCCTCCGCCTGCCTCGGCAGCAGAGCGACCACGCAGGCAAGCGTCAATAGCGCCTCTACCGCGTACCTTGTGTGAGCTCTCATCATGTCCCCCCGCCTTCCCCTCGGATTCCGCTCTTAGGCTGGCACTTTTTCCCAGCCTAGAAAATCAAGTAACCTTTGAACAGGAACTTCGACGCAAAAGCTTGCGCTGCGTCAAGTTGAGCGGATGCGGGCGGCCAGCCGCTACTTCGGCGTTCCCCTTTGCCGCCGTCCAGGCGATTCTGCCAACCCCCTTGATGAGGAAATATGCCCAGGCGACATAAGGAACAGCATCGTGTTGAGGCCATTGGGTGGCTGCGTGCCGCGGTGCTCGGCGCCAATGACGGCATCGTATCGACCGCAAGTCTCGTTATCGGCGTGGCATCGGCACACACCGCTCACGAGAATATCGTGCTCACGGCCGTAGCAGGTCTGGTCGCAGGGGCCATGTCGATGGCAACAGGGGAATACGTATCAGTTTCATCTCAGGCGGATACCGAAGCGGCGGCCTTATCCGAGGAGCAGGCTGAACTCGACGCCGATTTTCCACGCGAGCAGCAAGAACTGACCGCAATCTATATGCATCGTGGCCTGGATCTTTCGCTTGCCAAGCAGGTTGCCGAAAAGCTGATGGCGCACGACGCGCTTGGCACGCATGCACGCGATGAACTGGGGCTTTCGATTGCGACCTCTGCCCGGCCTTTGCAAGCCGCGCTGGCTTCCGCCTGCAGTTTCTCGGTCGGCGCTGCCCTGCCGGCTACCGTCGCAGCGCTTGCCCCTGAATCAGCAGTGATCCCGTGCATAGTCATCTCGGCGTTGATATCGCTGGCTGCCCTGGGCGGCCTGGCCGCAAAAACCGGCGGTGCCAAAGTCGGCCCGGGTGTTATCCGCGTGGTCTCCTGGAGTGCCTTGGCCATGGCTGTGTCATCAGGCATCGGCCTGTTGTTTGGCAACATAGGCTGAGACGCCATAGCCCGCTGGCGCGCAGCTCGAGGCGCCGCCTGAAAGGCTCCCGCTCAAGCTCGCGCAAGCCGACTGCGCAGCGTCGTGACGATGTGGGTCGACGAACGCGTACTCAAAGCGGCTACCACCGGGCCTCGCGCGTCGATCACTGCATGTACCGACTCGAGACGTTTACCGTCGATCGCCTCCGGGCTCGCCACTTCAGTTCCCAGGCAACCGAAGGCCGGTCCGTGCGGGAGTGCTCAACCGCGCGTCCGCTGCCTGTCCGCCGTGCGTCCGCATCACTTGGTGCTTACTACTGTTCGCACACCGGGCGCCGCAATGAGGAATGTACATTGCACAGTTTCGTTCTTTACACTAGGCTCAATCGAATTGAGGAGCTTACACTCTTCGCTTGGAAGCGAGATCGATCAGCGTGCACTCAACCCGATGGATGCCTCGCTTTATCCTTGCCCTGAGTTACGTGATGGCTTCGCTCTCAGGTTTCTATGCATCGCAAAGCGAGGCACAGGACACCGTGGATGCCGATCAGGTCAAACGAGGCCAATACCTGGCAACGGCAGGCGACTGTGTGGCCTGCCACAGTGCCCCTACCGGGAAGCCCTATGCAGGTGGGCTGTCGCTTCCAACGCCCCTGGGTGCCATAGTTTCGACGAATATCACTCCATCGAAAACCCACGGCATCGGCAACTATACGCTTGCACAGTTTACCGACGCGTTGCGCAAAGGCGTGCGTGCAGACGGGCAACGTCTGTATCCGGCCATGCCATACACGTCCTATGCGCTGGTGACCGATGAAGATGCGGCAGCGCTCTATGCCTATTTCATGCATGGCGTAGCGCCTGTAGATGCCGCGCCCAACGCCACTGCCCTGCCCTTCCCCTTCAATATCCGTATGTCGATGGCGGCCTGGAATCTGCTATTCCTCGACGACAAGCCATTCCGCACCGACCCGGGCAAGAGCGCTGAGTGGAACCGCGGCGCCTACCTGAGCCGCGGGCTGGCGCACTGCAGCGCCTGCCATACCCCACGTAATGTCATGATGGCCGAAGATAGCGCTCGTGAGTTCGGTGGCGGGGATGTGGGGACATGGTATGCACCGAATATCACTTCGGATGCGATCAGCGGCATCGGGAGTTGGAACGAGCAGGAGATTGCCGCCTATCTGCGCAACGGTGATGCCGTGAATAAATCACAGGCCGCCGGGCCAATGGCCGAAGCCATTGATCACAGCCTGAGACATCTGAACGACGCCGACCTGCATGCTATTGCGATCTATCTGAAGAGCGTGCCCCCGATTCACGATGTCGCGGATACCCGTGCAGCCTCTGCATGGGGTGCCAAGGCGGACGATCTGATCAGTATTCGCGGGGTTGCCTTGCCCACTGACCTGAACCGGATGAGCGGCCCCCAACTCTATGATGCCCATTGCGCGACTTGCCACCAGGCACACGCGGAGGGAAGTTTTGACGGAGGGTTGCCCTCATTGTTTCACAATGCGGCGCTTGGCAGGTCCAAGGCCAACAACCTGGTCATGGTGATACTGGACGGCGTTCAGCGCCAGGTCGATCCGCCTGAACTGCGGATGCCCGGATTCGCCCATTCACTCACCGACCAGCAGATCGCGACGCTGGCGTCCTACCTGACGCAACGCTACGGTAATCCCAAGGTGATCGTCACGGCCGATGAAGTCAAATCGCTGCGGCAGGGCGGAGCGCCGTCGAATCTTGTCGCCCTCGCCCGTGCCGGCATGGCGGTAGGTCTGCTTGTGGTCATTGGCCTGGTATTTTTCGTCGTCCGACGCAAGCGCAGAAGGTCAACCTAAGCGGATGCAGGGCCGGCATGACGGCTGTGGGGCGAACCGTCAACCTGAAACTGGCATATTTGCGGAGCCACCTGGAGAGATGATGAAGCCATCCCATTTTCTCAAGGCTACAGCTATCCCGTTGCTCTGGCTTGCTGGCGCGTCGGCCAGCGCGCAAAGCAGCGTCACGCTGTACGGCATCGTGGACGATGCGCTTGTCTATGCGAACAATCAGCAAGGCCACTCCAATTTCTATACCCGAAGCGGCAATGTCTCGGCTTCGCGTTTCGGCCTGCGCGGTAGCGAACCCCTCGGCGGGACAACCTCAGCCATCTTCGATCTGCAGGAGGGTTTTGATATCGACTCGGGCAAGGAATCCAGTTCCGGCCTGATATTTAACCGGCAGGCCTTTGTCGGCCTGCAGGACACACGTGCCGGGACGCTGACATTAGGTCGCCAGTACTCAGCCTATTACCAAATACTCGGCGGGATCGGGCCCGTTGGGTATCTGACCGGCGCGACGGGCGCACACCCTGGCGATCTCGACGCCCTGGATACCACGGTCCGCCTCAACAATTCTGTCCAGTACGTCACCCCGCTACTTTCCGGCTTTAGCGCGGCCGTGCAATACGCCTTTGGGGAGATACCTGGAACCTTGCAGCGCGGCAGTTCCTTTAGCTCGGGCATCAAATACGCAAATGGGCCGTTTACCATCGGTGCAGCCTATCTGCGTTTGTACAACACCGGAAACGTGCGGGCGCTCGATCCCAATGCGAGTGGCAGCTATGGTTCCTCATCGGTCACTACCGGCTTTGTGTCCGCGCATGATGTCCAGCACGTTGGCGCGGCGGCTACGTACAAGCTGGGGCTGGCGCTCCTTGGACTTAATTACACCAACGTGCGGTTCAAGCCAGGCAATAGTTCGCTATTTACCGACACCGCTGTATTCAACACTTACGGCGCCATCGCCCACTTCGATATCGCCCCGCAGTTCGACGCCGCCGTCGGCTATAGCTACACGCGCGCCAGTACCTCAAACGGCATTTCCGATAGCGCCCGCTATCACCAAGTGTCGCTCAAGGAGTCCTATCACTTCTCGAAGCGCACTGCGCTATACGCGCTGCAGGCCTACCAGCACGCAAGCGGGCAGACGCTCGGTGCTGCCGGCGGTGCGCAAATCGTCAATGCAACGGCGACCGTGGGCGATTCGCAAAATAGTACGCCGGCTTCTGGCAGCAATCAGTTTGTTGGCATGTTTGGCATCGTGCATAATTTTTGAGCAAACCGGGCGTCAACCGCTTCCGCAGGAGGCGACGGCATTTTTTTCCTGGACGGGTATCGCTATGGAATCTCGCGAACAAATAACGACCAAGGACGCTGAGCCAAATCGCGCCCGCCGGGCGTTGCTGGCCGGCTTGCTCTCCACCTATACAGCCTCGCTGATTCCCTGGGCGCTGGCCCAGCCCGTAGCCAATGGCGATCAGGGTGCGTTTCTCGCGCTCTCCGCCATCATAGCGGGGCGACAGACACTTGACGGCGCACTGGCAAAGCGCCTGTATCAGGCGCTGACCGACGACGATGCCAAATTCCCCGCGGAGGCCCGCCAGTTGCTGGCCCTCATCGACGAGCGCAAGATCGACCCACTTCAATTACAGCAGGTGCTCGACAGTGAGCAGTCGCCGCTGGCCACCTTACCGCGCAAGATTGCGACGGCGTGGTTCATGGGCATGGTTGGCAGTGGCGACAACGTGCGGACTATCGCCTATGAAAACGCACTCAATGCCGTCATCGTCTCGGATGTCTTGAAACCCCCGACCTACTGTTTTGGCGTCTATGGCAGCTGGGCAGCGAAGCCGAACGCAGGAGCGAAGAATGGCTGACCAGTCATCTGCTGATTTTGTCGTCATTGGATCGGGAATCATCGGTTCGCTGACCGCGCGAAAACTGGTCACGAGTGGCGCCTCCGTACTGATCCTGGAGGCGGGGCCGCGTATCACTCGCGCCGAAATCGTTGCACGATTCCGGAACTCCACGCGCAGGAGCGACTGGCTGTCGCCCTATCCGCCCGCCCCATGGGCACCACACCCGATCTACCAGCCTAAGGACAATGGGCATCTGATTCAAGCCGGACCCTACCCATATCCCGCTGAATACATGCGGATCTACGGTGGCAGCACCTGGCACTGGGCGGCACAAGCCTGGCGCAACGTACCGAACGACTTCCGGATACAGAGTTTGTATGGCGTCGGAGTCGACTGGCCTATCACCTATGAAGAGCTCGAGCCGTTCTACCAGGAAGCGGAAGAAATCATGGGCGTGTCGGGAGCGCCCAATACCGGCTCGCCACGCACCAAGCCGTTTCCGATGGAGCCAGTAGCGGAAGCATGGGCCATGCGCCGGATTCGGGAGCGGCTCGCCCCCGCCTATGAAGTGGTCAGCAACACCACAGCGCGCAACAGCCGAACCTACGACGGCAGACCGCCGTGTTGCGGCAATAACAGTTGCCAGCCGATCTGCCCGATCGACGCGCAATACAATGGCGGCGTCGCCGCAGCCTCGGCGGAGGCTGCTGGCGTCACCATCCTGACAAGTGCAAACGTCTACAAGCTGGAGCACGACGACAAAGGGCGAATCACCGCAGCCCTGTACTATGATCCGGACAAGCGATCTCATCGTGTCACCGGCAAGATCTTTGTCGTCGCGGCCAACGGGATCGAAAGCCCAAGGCTGCTCTTGCTCTCGGCGAGCGACAAGTTCCCCAAGGGCCTGGCGAACAGCAGCGACATGGTCGGCAGGAACCTGATGGATCACCCGAGCACCTCGCTCACATTCGACGCCGATGAAGACCTGTGGCTGGGACGGGGACCACAGAGCCCCACCTCCATCAACACCCTGCGCGATGGCGCCTTCCGTTCCGAGCACGCCCCATACCGGCTGGACTTCACGAATATCTCCCGCGTCGATGGCACCACGAGAGCATTGATCAGCGCGGGAGTCTATGGCGTGGAATTCGAACAGCGTTTGCGCTACAGCGCGGCACGGGAGATGAGCCTGAAGAACGTCCTGGAAGTGCTTCCGCACCCGGAAAATCGGATTACCCTGAGCGACCAGAAAGATGCCATGGGTATCCCGAAACCCCAGGCTCACTATTCCATCGACGACTACACACGCCGGGGAGCCGAACGTTCAAAAGATGATTTCAAGCGGGTTGCAGAACTGATGGGGGGCACAAATCTGCGCCAAAGCAAGGACGGTGATTTCGCCAATAACCAGCACATCTGCGGCACGCTGAGCATGGGTAACGACCCCGCAAAGTTCGTTTGCGACCAATGGGGGCGCACGTACGACCATGAAAACCTGTTCCTCGCGAGCACCGGGGTGTTACCGACCGCAGGTACCTGTAACTCGACGGAGAACGGCCTCGCCGTGGCCTTGCGGACAGCCCAACACATTCTGTCGGAACAGGCAGGCCGGCCAACACCAAATGGAGATCAATCAAAGCCCTCTGGGTGAAGTGACTGTTGCACACGGCAGTGAGCCGCACCCTGGTCATGGCGTACCATTTCGGCACCAACATGCGCTTCTTCTGTGAATTGATTCAAAAATCACTCACGCTGATTCTCCTACCGCCATGACGCGTAGCAAGCCGCTGCTGAGCATGCATCCGGAGCTCTCCTCTGTGCGTGTCTATCTGATCGGGCTGGCGCTCGGCTGCGCGACCGGCGTCGACTTTTGGGCATCGGCGATGATGGGGGTCGCGGGCACCCACATTCGCGGTGGGGTACATGCCTCGCCAGAAGATTTCCTCTGGAGCATGACTTCCTATGCCGCGGCTGCGGTAGTCGCCAACCTGATGCTGCGCCGCCTGGCCCGCGACATTAGTTATCGTGGTTTCACACTTGCGGGCCTGGCAATAGCCGGCTTCGGCGCGGTGTTGTGCGCACTCTCTCGAAATTCGCTGGAATTGAGCCTTGCGCGTGCCGTCCAGGGGTTCGGGGCGGGGGGCCTGTTTGCCGCTTCGCGCATCATCATTCAGATCGCTGCGGCGCGCGAGGAGCGGCGCCCGCTCTTTATCGGCTTCAGTATTGGCTCCATGGGCCTGGTCGCCCTGGCTCCATGGATTACGGCAAAACTCGTAGAAAGTGCGGACTGGCAGATGGTCTTTGTTCTGCAGGGGGGGATCGCGTTGCTGACGCTGATCTTTGTGCTGGCGACCTATCCGAAGCGGCTTACCGCCACACGTGCGCCATGGGAGGTCGATGTCCAGGACATGGACTGGGTGACGGTCGTCCTGCTCGGCGCCGGTGCGCTAGTTCTGCTGCACGGACTGGGCGACCTGCGCTTCTATGAACTGACCAGCTCGCCCTCGGTTGTCCTGACCCCGATTGTCGGCCTGATCTTCTTCGCAGCTGCCTTCGCTCACTTGCACGGGCATCCCGACCCCTGGCTTGACCCCAAGCTGCTGCTAGGTCGCCGCTTTCTGGTCGGGCTGACCTTTTACGCGATTTATTACTTCCTGAACGGGCTGTGGACCTATGTGGTGTCCACAATGCTACAGGGCGGGCTAGGTTTCACATTCCAGACCACCGGCACGGTACTGACAACAACTGGCCTGATCGGCTTTGCCGCAGCCATGGCGTTCACTTTCGGCAGCACGCTACTGGTCGGGACAAGGCGCTATATTGCGATTGGCTATCTGTTGTTCGCGGGTTCCGCCTGGCTGCTCTCTCAGCGCATGATGCCTGGCGCATCCATTGCGGTGCTTCTGCCCGCGCTCGCCATGCAGAGCCTAACGGTTCCGTTCATCCTGATGCTGGTAGCAGGCCTGACGTGGGCGGACTTTAACGTGGACGATTTCGCCCATGGCTACCAGTTCAAGAACATCGTGCGACAGATCGCCTCAGCAGGAGGAACAGGACTTGCAAGCCTCTGGCTGCAATTTGGCGAGGTCCTGGCCCGCACGCAACTGATTGCCAAGGTGACGCCGTTTGACTTCCCACAGGGGATCGACCAGACCGAGCTTGCACGGTTGTCGCAACTGATCGACCAGCAGGCGACGCTAGTTTCCACCAGCAATCTGTTTGCGCTGCTGGCATTCACCTGCGTTGTCATTGCCGCAATAGCCGTTGTCCAGCATGCGCTGCGATGAAGTGATCACATGCCCCTGCTAGCCGCTAGCGCGATGGCATGAGGCATCCTACATATTCACGATCTGGAGGTTGCCATGAATCCGCTCATCCAAGCCCTGACTACCTGCGGCGCAGAGCTGCTGGCGGAACTCGAAACGATCTACGAGGATATCCACCAGCACCCAGAACTGTCGATGCAAGAGGTTCGCACCGCCAAGCTCGCGGCCGATTACATCGAAACGCTGGGCTACGAGGTGACGCGCGCGGTGGGCGTCACAGGCGTCGTTGGCGTGTTGCGCAATGGCGAAGGCCCTACCGTGATGCTGCGTGCCGACATGGATGCACTACCCATGGCGGAGAATACCGGCTTGCCCTATGCCAGTACCGTCAAGGCAAAAGATGAAGATGGTGTGGAGGTAGGCGTGGCCCACTCCTGCGGGCACGACCTGCACGTGACCTGGCTGATGGGGGTGTCGCGCATTTTTGCAGAACATCGCGACGCCTGGAAAGGCACTGTCATGCTCGTGTTCCAGCCCGGCGAGGAAGTGGGCCGGGGTGCAGCGAGCATGGTTCAGGATTGGGGGGAGGGGCGCTTCCCCAAGCCTGACATTATCTTGGGGCAGCACGTGATGGTAGGACTGAGTGGAACGGTCTGCTACCGCCCAGGTGTCATCCTGTCAGCCGGTGACAGCTTGAAGATCAAACTATTCGGTCGCGGGTCACATGGCTCACAACCGCAGACCGCCATCGATCCGGTGATCATGGCTGCCGCCACCACATTGCGCCTGCAAACCATCGTTTCGCGTGAAATCTCGCCACTGGACAATGCAGTGTTGACCATTGGCTCGCTGCAGGCCGGCACCAAGGAGAACATCATTCCCGACGATGCCACGATCAAGCTCAATATGCGCACCTTCGACGAAGATGTGCGCGAGTACATGCTGTCATCCGTCAAGCGAATTTGCTGCGCCGAGTGCGATGCCTCCAATGCCGAGCGGCCGCCCGAGTTCACCACGCTCAGCAGTTACCCGCTAACCGAAAACGACGATGCATCGACCCAGAAGATCGCGGCAGCCTTCAAAGCACAGTTTGGCGACAAGGCCTTCGAGACTTCTCCGGCGTCGGCAAGCGAGGACTTCAGCATCTTCGGGCGTACGTGGAATGTGCCATACGTTTTCTGGTTCGTCGGCGGCACCGACCCCAGCGTGTATGCACAGGCCAAGAAGGAAAAGCAAATCAATAAGATACCTAGCAATCATTCGCCCAAGTTTGCACCGATCATCCACCCAACACTGGAAACGGGGCTGCAGGCCATGTTGACAGCGGCGTCTGCCTGGCTTTGCGGTCATCAAGCGCCATGATGGAACACAGTCTCTTTGTCGTGGTCGACCTGTTTGGTACCTTCGCCTTTGCAGTCAGCGGTGCTCTTGCCGCTGAACAGAAGCGCCTCGATCTGTTCGGTGTCGTCGCGATCAGCTACATGACAGCCTGTGGCGGAGGAATCGTTCGGGATCTCTGCCTGGGCTCGTTACCGCCGGTGGGCATTTCAGATTGGCGGTATCTCGCGACCTCGGTGTTTGCCTCGGCAATGGCAATCTGGGCGCGTCCAATCGTTGACTACCTCAAGCATCCTGTCGTTTTTTTTGACTCGCTTGGACTGGGTTTCTTTGCGGTCGTTGGCGCACACAAGGCGCTGCTGCTTGGCCACAACATCGAGGTGGCCATCGTGCTCGGCATGGTGACCGCTGTTGGCGGCGGCATGGCGAGAGATGTGGTGCTCAATCGCGTGCCGATCATCCTGCAGAAAGAAATCTATGCACTCGCCGCACTGGTCGGCGCAGCCATACAAGTTCTTGGACAATTCATGGAATGGAGGGTGGCAGTTACGCCTTGGTTTGCGGCGTCGATCTGCTTCGCAATCCGCCTACTTGCCCTGCGCTATTCCTGGAGCCTTCCAGTTTTTCATAAGACGGACGCCGCGTAGTCAGCGAGAGCGTCCGACGCCAACCGTGTAGACGCAAGCGCCGCACTTGACCGACCATTCGCGTGATGGGCGTGTGACTGGATCGCGCTCGCGACAGGTGATGTGGACGGACACGATCCTCGCCCTCCCCCCTCCGATCACCGCCTGTTCGCTGGGCACTGACAAACGAGGAGTCTGTCTTGCGTAGATCTGCGGGAACGTGCGCAAGGGATGGTTTGACAAGGAGGCCGTGCTTCCGACGATTCGCGAGCAAATTGCCGATCGCGCATGCACGACTTGAGTACTGAATTTCCTTGGCACGCTCCGATACGTCAAGAAATGACGACAGTATCGTCATCCCTGGGCAACGTGACTGCGCGAAAAAAGGCCGGCAAATCTGCCGGCCAAGCGTCCTTGCACCCAGTGAACAAAGGCAAGGTCGATATGACTTGTCTCCAGCGCACCCCGACAGCACGCTGGCTGATATCGCGAGCGGTATTAGAAGCGGTGACGCACACCAACCATGGCGCCGGTCTGGTTCTGGCCGGGCAGGGTGTTCATTGCGTTGGTCACGCCGTAGGTTGCCTGCCCCTTGTTCTTCACGTAGCCGAGCAGCACGTAGGCATCGGTGCGCTTGGACAGGGCATAGTCGGCATTCAAGACGTACATCCACGAACTGTTGCTGTCCTTGCGGGCGTCGGTGTAGTAAGCCGCGCCGGTCAGGCTGAAGGCAGGGGTGAACTTATACAGCGCGCCCAGCCAGTACAGGTTGTCCTGGCGGACTACGGTCGCACTGGTGACCTCATCGCGCATCCAGCGATAGCCGGCGAACACCTTGGCATCGCCGAACGCATACGCGCCACCGATTGCGGCGCGCTTGGCCGCAGCGCCGGACGTGGCAATGGTGCTGCCCTGGTACTGGTCATAGGCGACACCCACCGAGACCGGGCCGTTCGCGTACGCCAAGCCGCCACCGAAGTTCTTGCCAACCCGGAAGCTACCCGGCACTTCCCCACCGTTGGTGATGTTGCTATCGCGGCCGAAGCTGTAGAAACCGGTGGCGGTCAGGCCGCCGAACTTGCCGGTGTACTTGACGGCGTTGTCGGCGCGGCCGTTGAAGCCCTGGGTATCGACCGAGTTGAGCGAGTAGCTGCTGCCGACCGCCATCGGGTCGTAGGCGCCGAACAGGTCATACAGGGCGTTTTGCTGGCGGCCCAGCGTGACTGCGCCGAAGTTGCTCTGCAGGCCAACATAGGCTTGACGGCCGAACAAGCGGTTGCCTTGGGCGGACTTTCCCGTGTCGAGGTCAAAACCGCTTTCCAGCACGAAGATGCCCTTCAGGTTATTGCCCAGGTCCTCCACACCGCGAATGCCCCAGCGCGAACCGGAGAGGCCACCGGACGTCAAGCCTGTGACCGAGCCGCCACCGTTAGGGCCTTGCACGTGACTCTGGAAGCTAACGCCAGCATCGGCAATGCCGTAAAGCGTCACGCCAGACGATTGCGCTGAAGCAGCGGTGGACACGGCGCACGCAGCGACTGCTGCCAAAACGAAGAGAGGTTTTTTCATGATCATTTTCGGTTTCTGATTGATCCGGTAGGGTCACGCTACCGGGGAAGCCTGCCTTGGCAAGAAAGCGAGACAGCCAAGGCCAACTCCATGCGAGTGACGCATCGTAAGGCACTTATGTGACAGCAATAAGTAAATAGTTATCCAATCGGAACATCTATTGTTCCGGATACGGGAATAACTGTTCGAGCGGGCAGCCAAGTGAAGCGTCGCCCTGAGGGCGTGCGTGGCGCTGAGCGGGGGACGAGACTCACGCGGTTGAGTCGCAGTAAGGCAGTGAGTTTGGCAATAGCCCCGAAGGACCTGCCAGGCTATGCCGCCAGGCCATGGAATTGCCGCACCGCGGCGGTAGTGCTCCCTCCGGGCCGGTGGATTTGCCCCGTGGCAAAACAGCGATCCACGCAGCGATCGCTGCGCGGCCAGAGCAGCACCACGGTGAACTGCGCGGGCCTCAGGCCTGCGGCCCGCCCTGCCGCTTCAGCGCCATCGCCAGCACACGCGCCACGTGCATGGCCTCGGTGTCGGCGCCGTCCAGGATCTGGTGGCGGCAGCTGGTACCGTCGGCCACCACGATGGCATTGGCGGCGCGCTTGCGCACCGCTGGCAGCAGCGACAGCTCGGCCATGGCCTTGGACGCCTCGTAGTGCTCGGCCTCGTAGCCAAAGCTGCCCGCCATGCCGCAGCAGGACGATTCCACCGGGGAGACCTTCAGGCCGGGGATCCAGCCCAGCACGGTCTGCACCGGGGTGAAGGCGTCGAATGCCTTCTGGTGGCAGTGGCCGTGCACCACGGCCTCGCTCGTGTGCAGCGCATCAAGATCGAGCGAGAGGCGGCCGGCTGCCTTCTCGCGCACCAGGAACTCCTCGAACAGGAAGGCCTGTGCGGCCAGCTTCCTGGCCTCGTCGCCGTAGCCGTAGCTAAGGAACTCATCGCGCAAGGACAGCAGGCACGAAGGCTCCAGGCCGACGATGGGGATGTCGCGATCGACATAGGGCTTGACCGCATCCAGCAGGCGCCGCGCCTCCTCCCTGGCCTGGCCCACCAGCCCCGCCGCAAGGAAGGTGCGGCCGCAGCACAAGGGGCGCTCGCCTTCGCGGCGGTTGAAATGCACCGTGTAGCCCGCCGCCTCCAGCACCTGCTGCGCCGCCAGCGCGTTCTCCGGCTCCATGTAGTTGCTGAAGGTGTCGACGAAGAGCATGACTTCGCGGCCCGCCCCGCCTTGGCGCGTTGCCTTGGCTTTTGACAGGAACGCGGCCTTGAAGCGCGGCAGCGAGCGTTGCGGCGCGAATCCCATGGCCCGCTTCACCACGCCGGAGATGCCGGGAATGCCATCGGCCAGCGCTAGCAGCGCGGCAAGGCGGCTCGCCACGGGCGCATAGCGCGGCATGAACGCCACCATGCGCTCGCGCACGGTGATGCCGTGCCGCTGGGCCCAGGCATGGCGCGCTTCGATCTTGAACCTGGCCATGTCCACGCCGGTCGGGCAATCGCGCTTGCAGCCTTTGCAGGAGACGCACAGGTCGAGCGCTTCCTTGACTTCACGGCTGGCAAGGCCGTCATCGCCCAGCTGGCCCGACACTGCCAGCCGCAGCGTATTGGCACGGCCGCGCGTGACGTGCTGCTCGTCCTTGGTCACGCGATAGCTCGGGCACATGGTGCCCGCATCGAACTTGCGGCAGTGGCCGTTGTTGTTGCACATCTCCACCGCCGCAGCCAGGCCGCCGGCGCGGTCGGTGCCCGTGCCGGGCGCCGTTTCCTCGCCGGTCAACGGGTTGCGGCTGACGTTCCATGCGGACCAGTCGAGCGCCGGCGTGAGTGGCAAGGCGGCATAGCCCGGCGCAAAGCGGAAGTTCTCGCGCGCGTCCATCCTGGGCGGGCGTACGATCTTGTCCGGGTTGAAGCGGTTGTCCGGATCGAACAGCGCCTTGATCTCGCCGAAGGCGGCGTTGATGCGCGGCCCATACTGCCAGGCCACCCATTCGCCCCGGCACAGGCCATCGCCGTGTTCTCCGGAGTACGCGCCCTTGTACTCGCGCACCAGCTCTGCCGCTTCCTCGGCGATCTCGCGCATGCGCACTGCGCCGTCGCGCCGCATGTCCAGGATCGGGCGCACATGCAGCGTGCCCACGCTGGCATGGGCATACCAGGTGCCTTCGGTCTCGTGCTTGTGGAACACGGCGGTAAGCCGGCGGGTGTACTCGGCCAGGTGCTCCAGCGGCACGGCGCAATCCTCGATAAAGGAAACCGGCTTGCCATCGCCCTTCATGCTCATCATGATATTGAGCCCGGCCTTGCGCACATCCCACAACGCCTTCTGCGACCTGGCGTCGGCCATCTTGACCACCGAGCCGGGCAGCCCCAGGTCGCTCATCAGCGCTGCCAGGTCGTCGAGCTGCGCCAGCAGCGCGCTGTGTTCCTCCCCGGCGAACTCGACCAGCAAGATGGCCTGCGGCTCGCCGGACAAGGCGCTCTCGATGACGGGGCGGAACGCCGGGTTCTCCATCGACAGGTCGATCATGGTGCGATCCACCAGTTCCACCGCAACCGGCTTGAGCCTGACGATATGCTGCGTCATGTCCATGGCCTGGTAGAACGTGGGGAAATTCACCACGCCCAGCACCTTGTGCCGCGGCAGCGCAGACAGCTTCAGCGTGACCTGCCGGCTATAAGCCAGCGTGCCCTCCGAACCCACGAGGATATGCGAGAGATTGGCGTGGCCGTCGTCGGTATAGGCACGCGGATTCTGGCATGCGAACAGGTCGATGTTGTAGCCGGCCACACGGCGCAGCACCTTGGGCATGCGCTCGGCAATCTCGTCGCGCTCGCGCGTGGCGATGCGTTGCAAGCCCTTCAGGATGCCCGCTGCGCGCGGATCGGAAACGGGAGCCTTCAGCGAGCCGAAATGGCATTGGCTGCCATCTGCCAGCACGGCATCGATGCCCAGCACGTTGTGCACCATGTTGCCGTACTCGATGGAGCGCGAGCCGCAAGAGTTGTTGCCGGCCATGCCGCCGATGGTGCATTGCGCCCCCGTCGATACATCCACCGGGAACCACAGGCCGTGCGGTTTCAGCCAGGCGTTGAGGTGGTCCAGCACAATGCCGGGCTCAACCGTGATGGTGGCGGCCACGGGATCGAAATCCACCACGTTGTTCAGCCACTTGCTGTTGTCGATCACCAGCGCCTCGCCAACCGTCTGTCCGCACTGGCTGGTGCCGGCGCCGCGCGCCAGTACCGGGGCTTTTTCGTCGCGGGCGATCTCCAGCGCCAGCAACAGGTCCGCCTGGTCCCGCGGCACCACCACGCCGATGGGCGTGATCTGGTAGATCGAGGCATCGGTGGCGTAGCGGCCCCGGTTGGCGCGGTCGAAGAACACGTCGCCGCGCAGTTCCTTGCGCAAACGGGCCGAGAGCGGCGACAGCGCCGGGCCGGCGCGGCCCGGCGACGGCACAAGATGGATTGGCTTGACGAGCATCGGGGAGGAGGATGGGTTCATGGCTTTCTACCAGGGCTTGTGTGGAGCGGTGCCGTGCCGGCACGCCGTGTCATGCGAGTGTCAGTTCAACCGGCGGCAGGCCGGCGATCCGGCCCAGCGCCACGCCTGCCCGGGCGGGAAAATGCATGCCCGTGTACGACCCGGCGAGGGATAGAGATGGGCATAGGGCTGGCGCATGGTTTGCGGGTCGGTTGGCATGTCTGCGTGGCTCAGGCGCGCAACGGCTTCGAGGCATCCGCGGGCTCAGCTTCGAACTTGCTCTCTGGCTGCATGCGCAAGGCCAGGATCACGCCGATACCCATCAGCACCATGCTGCCGATAAAGGGCAGCTCCCAGCTGCCGAAGCGATCGATCAGGTAGCCCGAGAGCACTGGCGAGATGATCGCGGCCAGCGCCGAGCCGGAATTCATCATCCCGCTCGCGGTGCCGGAATGCTCCGGCGCGATGTCCATGGGAATCGCCCACATCGGCCCGATCGTCATCTCGGCAAAGAAAAAGCCGCCGGCCAGGCAAGCCATCGAGACATAGAGGTTGTGCGTAAACAGCAGGGGGAGCAGCGACAACATGGTCAGCAGCATGCAGACCGCCACCATCCCGCTGCGCGCGCGCTTCAGGCTGCCGGTGCGGTCGTAGAGCTTGTCAGTAACGATGCCGCCCAGGGTGTCGCCGATCACACCGGCAAAGAATACGGCGGAGGCAAAGATGGCGGACTTCTTCAGGTCCAGGTCGTAGCTATGCAGGAAGTACTGCGGAATCCAGCTCAGGAACAACCACAGGGTCCAGCCGTAGCAGAAGTAGACGATGGTCACGGGGGCCATGCGCTTGAACAGGCGGCGCCAGGGCACGTTGGCAGCCTTTTTCCTGGGGGCGGGCAGCGTCTCGAGTTCTGCCGGGGTCATGCGGGGATGGTCCTTCGGATGCTCGGTGAAGGTCACCGCCCACAGCGCCACCCAGACCAGGCTGATCGCGCCGCAGATGTAAAACGACTCGCGCCAGCCGTAGACCGCCATGATGGCGACGACCGCGGCCGGGGCCACGGCGTTGCCGACCCGGGCGCAGGCATGGGTGATGCCCTGCGCGAAGCCGCGCTTTTCCTTGGGCACCCAGCGTGCCATGGCGGCGGTGGCAGCCGGAAAGGTAGCGCCCTCGCCCAGGCCCAGCAGCAAGCGCGCGGCGAGCAGGGAAACCAGACCGCCGGCAAAGCCCGTGAGCAACGTGGCGACGGCCCACAGCACGCCGCAGACCATCAGGGTACGCTTGGCGCCGAACCGGTCGCTCACCCAGCCGCCGATGATCTGGAACACCAGGTAGGGATAGGCAAAGGCCGAGAACACCAGGCCGATCTCGGTCTTGCTGAGGTTGAACTCCTGGCCAAAGCCGGCCGCGGCCGTGCTCACATTGACGCGGTCCAGGTAGGTGATGAAATACATGATGCATAGCATCCCCAGCACGACGCTGGTTGCACGCAGGCGCTTCATGGTTTGTCTCCGTTGTGTTGTTCCTGCCCGCCCGGCGGGACGCCGGGGCCAGGGCAAATTCATCGCGGCCGGCTCTATGGCCGGTTCCCGCTACTGCGCACAGGCGTTGGCATGGCTGCCGAACGGCAAAAATGGGCAACACCTGTCCCTGGCCTCACCCCAGGGGTGAAGCCATGCCTGCTTGCACTCGCTCGCTTGTTATTGCGTTGCGCGGTTCAGGAAGGCCGCCCGGCCCTCCCTTGCTGGCTTATGCCGCGGCCTTCAGCACCGGGCTATCCGCATGCGATGCCAGGTACTCCATCGCCGCCACGACGCCGCTGGCCGCCACCGGCACGCCGGCGAGCTTCAGCCCCATTTCGCAGCCGGACAGCGTGGCCATCAGCGTGAGGTCGTTGCAGTCGCCGAGATGACCGATGCGGAACATCTTGCCGCGTATCTTGCCCAGCGCCTGTCCCAGCGACATGTCGAAGCGTTCATAGATGCGCTTGCGCACGTCGTCGGCATCCACGCCGTCGGGCATCATCACGCCCGTCAGCACGGGGCTGTACACGGAGGCATCCGCGCACTGGATCTCCAGGCCCCAGGCCCGCACCGCGCGGCGCGTGGCTTCGGCCAGCCGCTGGTGCCGCGCGAAGACGTTGTCCAGGCCCTCCTCCAGGATCATGTCCAGCGCCTCGGACAGGCCATAGAGCAGATTGGTGTTCGGCGTGTACGGCCAGTAGCCGTTCTTGTTGGCTTCGATGATCTCGTCCCAGGCCCAGAACGCGCGCGGCAGCTTTGCCGCCTTGCTGGCCGCGATGGCCTTGGGCGACAGCGCATTGAAGCTGATCCCCGGTGGCAGCATCAGCCCTTTCTGCGAGCCCGATACCGTTACGTCCACGCCCCACTCGTCGTGGCGATAGTCCGCCGAGGCCAGGCCGGAGATGGTGTCCACCAGCAGCAGCGCCGGGTGGCCGGCCGCGTCGATGGCGCGGCGCACCGCGGCGATGTCGGAGGTCACGCCGGTCGAGGTCTCGTTGTGCACCACGCACACCGCCTTGATGGCGTGCGCGCTGTCGGCGCGCAGGCGAGCTTCGATCATGTCGGCCTGCACGCCACGGCGCCAGCCCTCGATGCCGGGCAGCCCGAGAAATTCCGGCTTCAACCCGAGCGCTTGCGCCATCTTTTTCCACAGCGTGGCGAAGTGACCCGTCTCGAACATCAACACCGTGTCGCCGGGGCTCAGCGTGTTGGTCAGCGCGGCCTCCCAGGCGCCGGTGCCAGAGGCCGGATAGATGATGACCGGCTGCTCGGTCTTGAAGATCTTCTTGATGTCCGCCAGCACCTTGCGGCCCAGCGCGCCGAACTCCGGGCCACGGTGGTCAATGGTCGGATAGCTCATGGCACGCAGGATCCGGTCGGGCACTGGGCTCGGGCCAGGGATCTGCAGGAAGTGGCGGCCAGCGGGGTGGAAGTCGAGTTTGATCATGGGTTGTCCCTCCTTTGTGAATTATGCATTTTGCATTCAAAATACTTTAGCAGACGAAACGCACCACCTCCAAGCGCTGTTTTGGCCTGAACATTGGGTGTTTACCCCGAATTTGGGTGCCTGCCAGGAGATGCAGTAGAATGCGAAAAACGCAAAGATAAGGACTTTGAATGCAGAATCCATCTGGCAGCGACCTCACGCGCCCTGCCGCGGTCCTCCCCAAGGTCGAGCGCCAGCGGCTGCACGACACGGTAGTCGACCACCTGCGCAAGTTCATCGTGGAAGGCGTGCTGTCCCCGGGCATGAAGCTCAACGAACGTGAGCTATGTGAAACGCTGGGCATCTCCCGCACGCCGCTGCGCGAGGCGTTCAAGGTGCTGGCGGCGGAGGGCCTGATCGAGATCTCGCCCAACCGGGGCGCCAGCGTCTCGCGCATGACGGAGGCGGAAGTCTGGGAGACGTTCGAGCTGATGAGCGGCCTGGAAGCCTTCTCGGGCGAGCTGGCTTGCGAGCGCATCACGCCGGCCGAGCTGGCCGAGATCAAGGCGCTGCATTATTCGATGCTGGCCTGCCGTGTGCAGAACGACCTGCCGGGCTACTACAGCCGCAACCAGGAAATCCACGACCGCATCAACGAGGCGGCGCGCAACACCGCGCTGCGCCAGACCTACCAGGGCATCAACCGCCGCCTGAAGGCGCTGCGCTTTCGCTCCAACCACCAGACGGACAAGTGGGATCGCGCCGTGCATGATCACGAAGACATGATCAAGGCACTGGAGGCGCGTGACGGCAAGCTGCTGGGCGCCATCCTCAAGCGCCACTTGCTGGAAAAGCGCGACGCCATCATGCAGATCCATCCGGACCCGGTCGGCGACCCGCCCGCCCACAACGATTAAAGTCAGACGGTCTCCGATAGCCATGTGCTGGCACTGGGCCAGAATGGAGTCAGCCGCTATCAGCTAGAAGCCACAGGAGATCGTCATGACAGCCCATAACATCCACGTTTTGCCGCATGGTTCCGGATGGGACGTGATCCAGGAGGGCGCGCGGTATGCCAACTCGCATCACGCGTCGCAGGAAGACGCCGTGGAGGCCGGCACGCGCGACGCCCAGCGCGAGCAGGTCGAGTTGTTGATTCATGGACTGGACGGACAGATCCGTACCCGCAGCAGCTTTGGGCATGAGCCTCGCTCGATATAGCGCTGGATATGGGCAAGCCGGGGCATAAGTCCAGGTCCTGACGCCATGTCCCCCGCGTGGGCCGGCACCTAGGTGCCGCTCTTGTCTCCTGTGCTGGCCACCGTTGCCGCCGCCCCCTGCGCCGACACAGGCGGCGCGGGGGGTGCACCACTGATCTTGGGCACGCACTCGGAGCGGAACCACGCAACAGTGATCGGCTCGCCGGCCATCAAGCGCTTTGCGGTAGGCACCACCTGCTCGCCAATCAGCATCCCAAGCAGCCCGATCAAGGCAATGGCGGGCGGGGCCGGCGAGCGGACCTGCAACAGCGCATAGATGATGCCAACCAGAATCCCCGCGCCGAACGAAACAAGAAACAGCTTCATGGTGCTTCTCCCTGGAAGTAGCCGCCGGTCAGGATGGTGGTGCGGACCAAAGCGTCTTCACTGCCGTCTTCACTGCCATCAGAACGCCCAGCAGGAGCAACCCAACGCGCCCCAGAACCCGCGGTGATCCGACACCGGCGCGCTGGACTGCCACGCACCGGCATGTGCATGGCCGTGCACGCCGCAGGCGCTCGCGCAGCCGCAGCCAGCCGTCACGGCCAGCGCCTGCGCGCCTGGCGCCCGCCGTGGCTGGTAGCCGCCGAAAGCGCGCACCGGCGCCCAGTCCGGCATGGCGGGCGGCAGCGGCGGCGCCAGCTTGCCGAAATCGCCATCGCCATACACGACTTTGCCGCCCAGCATGGTCAGCACGGAGGTGATGTCCTGGATCTCGTCGCCCGGCACGGAGAAATAGTCGCTCGACAGCACCGCCAGGTCGGCCAGCTGCCCAGCCTGGATCTGGCCCTTCTTGCCTTGCTCGGAGGAGAACCAGGTATTGGCCTCGGTCCACAGGCGCAACGCGGCTTCGCGGTCGAGCAGGTTGGCCTGCGGATACAGCGAGAGTCCGCCCAGGGTCTTGCCAGTGACCATCCAGGACAGCGACACCCAGGGGTTGTACGACGCCACGCGCGTGGCATCGGTGCCGCCGCCCACATTGACTCCGCGCTCCAGCATGCGCTTGATGGGCGGCGTGCTCTCGGCGGCCTTGGCGCCATAGCGCTCGACGAAATACTCGCCCTGGTAGGCCATGCGGTGTTGCACGGCGATGCCGCCGCCCAGCGCCGCGATGCGGTCGATGTTGCGGTCGGTAATGGTCTCGGCATGATCGAAGAACCAGTGCAGGCCGTCGAACGGCACGTCCCGCGCCACCTTTTCGTAGACGTCCAGCGCGCGGGAGATGGTCTCGTCATAGGTAGCGTGCAGGCGCCATGGCCAGCGGTTTTCCGCCAGCAGGCGGATCACCGGCTCCAGGTCGCCTTCCATCGATGGCGGCATGTCGGGCCGCTCGACGCGAAAGTCCTCGAAGTCGGCGGCACTGTAGACCAGCATCTCGCCGGCGCCGTTGTGGCGGTACAGGTCGTCGCCCTGGCCGGGCTTGATCTGCTTGGACCAGCCGCTGAAATCGCTGAGCTCGTCCTTGGGCTTTTGCGTGAACAGGTTGTAGGCCAGGCGCACCGTGAGCTGCCCGTCCTTGTGCAGCTCCTCGATGATGTGGTAGTCCTCGGGGTAGTTCTGGTAGCCGCCACCAGCGTCGATGACGCCGGTCACGCCAAGACGGTTCACCTCGCGCATGAAATGGCGCGTGGAGTTCTTCTGGTATTCGGGCGGCAGCTTCGGGCCCTTGGCCAGCGTGGCGTAGAGGATGGTGGCGTTTGGCTTGGCGAGCAGCAGGCCCGTGGGATTGCCGGCCTTGTCGTGCACGATCTCGCCGCCCGGCGGGTTCGGCGTGTCCTTGGTATAGCCCACGGCGCGCAGGGCGGCGCCGTTGAGGATGGCACGGTCGTACAGGTGCAGGATGAATACCGGGGTATCCGGCGCGGCCGCGTTCAGCTCATCGATGGTAGGCAGGCGCCTCTCCGCGAATTGCTGATCGGTAAAGCCGCCTACCACGCGCACCCATTGTGGTGCCGGTGTGCGCGCCACTTGCTCCTTGAGCATGCGCATGGCATCGGCCAGCGAGCGCACGCCATCCCAGCGCAACTCCATGTTGTAGTTCAGTCCGCCGCGGATGATGTGCATATGGCTGTCGATCAGCCCCGGCACGACGCAACGGCCATGCAGGTCGATCACCTGGGTGCCGCTGTCCGCCAGGGCCATCACATCCTGCCGCGCGCCCACGGCAACGAACTTGCCATCCCGGATGGCAACGGCATCGGCCTGCGGGTTGGCGCGGTCAAGCGTGGCAAAGCGCCCGTTCATCAGGATCAGTTCGGGCTTGGCGGTGGCATCCATGGCGAGGCTCCGGTCGATGGCAACGACATGCAGCGGGGGCCGCGGCAAAGCGGCACCCGCCGGTTCGGCAAAGCGCAGTCTGAGCGCTAGCGGGCGGGCACGGCCGGCAGGGCCTCGTGCTTGTCGCTGGTCCGTTGCTCGGCCTTGTGCACCATCGTGTAGGCATAGTCCACGCCCATGCCGTAAGCGCCGGAATGCTCCTTGACCAGTTTCATCACGGCGTCATAGGTGTCGCGGTGCGCCCAGTCGCGCTGCCATTCGAGCAGCACCTGCTGCCAGGTCACGGGGACGACGCCAGCCTGGATCATGCGCTGCATGGCATAGTCGTGCGCTTCCTTGGAAGTGCCGCCCGAGGCGTCGGCCACCATGTAGATTTCGTAGTTGCCCTCGGCCATCGCGCACAGCGCAAAGCTGTTGTTGCACACCTCGGTCCACAAGCCGGAGACGACGACCTTCTTGCGCCCGTTCGCCGCGAGCGCATCACGTACCTTCTGGTCATCCCAGGAGTTCATCGACGTGCGTTCAAGCAGCGTCTTGCCGGGAAACACATCGAGCAATTCCGGATAGGTGAAGCCCGAGAAACTCTCGGACTCCACGGTAGTGATCGTGGTGGGAATATTG
The DNA here is from genome assembly GCF_058794615.1 of Cupriavidus sp. GW823-FHT07A04. Taxonomy (NCBI): domain Bacteria; kingdom Pseudomonadati; phylum Pseudomonadota; class Betaproteobacteria; order Burkholderiales; family Burkholderiaceae; genus Cupriavidus; species Cupriavidus sp. GW823-FHT07A04. Next base: position 138,497 of record NZ_JBXAHA010000015.1, on the reverse strand, counting down.
AAGATCTTCGCCGCCTTGGCCAATCCGACAGTATTGTTCTTGAGGGCCTGCCGGTCCATGGATTGCACGCCGAAGGCCATTTGTGGCTGGTGATCGATGAAAATCAACTGACTGTTCTGCGGCGTCAATACCTCGAGCTTCGGGTTAGTCATGGTGTTTCTCCGATACGGACGTACGGATCGATCGAGGACGCGTGACGCCCTCGCCTTGAATTCGCCTCGTGGGCGCGGCGCCCGCGTGCGTGCACATGCGGCGGCGTGAAGCGCGCCCCATGCTTTGAGCCTTACTAATATAGGAACTCTTTTCAAACGGGCCAGGCTTTTCTTACCCGGCAGCGGGCGCTTTTTTCCTTGCCTTCAGCGCCGGCATGGCGTCATGCGCTTGCGTGAATTTTGCGATACAGCCCTGTTGGAAATCGCTTTTGACAACCATACTCGCTTAACCAGGCGCCATCAGGCGGAACCCTCCGCATGCGCCGAACAGGAGAAACGCTATGGAACGCTTGGCCGGAAAGGTCGCCATCATCACCGGTGCCAGCGGCGGCATCGGATTCGCCACGGCGAAGCTGTTTGCCGCCCAGGGCGCCAAGGTCGTCATCGGGGCACGGCGCCAGGACGAACTGGACAAACTGGCCACGCAGATCCGCGCGGCCGGCGGCGACGCCACCGCGTTGGCTGGCGATGTGCGCGCGGAGGACTATGCCAAGGCGCTGGTCGCGCTGGCAGTCGAGCGTTACGGCAGGCTGGATGTCGCGTTCAACAACGCCGGCACGCTGGGCGAATCCGGCCCCAGCACCAGTGTTTCCGAAGCGGGCTGGAATGACGCCATCGCGATCAACCTGACGGGCTCCTTCCTCGGCGCCAAGCATCAGATCGCGCAAATGCTCAAGAATGGCGGCGGCTCGGTCATCTTCACCTCGACGTTTGTCGGCTACAGCTTTGCGTTCCCCGGTGTGGCAGCCTACGCGGCGAGCAAATCGGGGCTGATCGGCCTGACCCAGGCGCTGGCCGCCGAGTTCGGGCCACAAGGAGTGCGTGTCAATGCGATACTGCCGGGGGCCGTGGACACCGACATGTACCGCAGCATGAACAGCACGGCGGAGTCCCAGTCCTTTATCACCAACCTCCACGCCCTCAAGCGCGTGGCCAGTGCGGACGAACTGGCCCGTTCGGTGCTGTACCTGGCATCCGACGATTCAGCCTTCGTGACCGGTACCGCATCCCTGGTGGATGGTGGTGCATCGATCACCCGTACCTGAGCAAAGGCTCGAAAGCCACGACACCAGCAACGCGTTCCGATGCCCATCACTGCGCCACTCTCCTCCAAGCTTGCCCTGATCTCGGCCCAAGGATTCGCGTTCCGCGAGAGCCGCCAGCCGGACTATCGCTTCGAATGGCATACGCACGATTGCGCCATGCTACTGTGGCCGCGCCTGGGCAGGCTCAAAAGTGCGTGGATGGCGCCAGGCCATGATTCCGATCGCGCCCCAGGCCTCGCAGACTCCCGCGCCGCAAAGCTGGTCCGGGGTTCGGCCGTCTTGCTTCCCGTTTATGCCGCGCACCTCACCGTCTCGGATTCGGGCCGCCAACAACACGGGGAGCTGTACCTGCCGCCCGACAGCCTGCACGAGTGCCGGCATTTCGGGGCCCTCCGTCTGGACGGCGCCACCATCGCCATGCTGGATGCCCTGCTGGCGCCAACCCTCGCCACGGCCAGCACCGCGCTATTGGTGCGCGCGATCATTGCGCAAGTGCTATCGAGCCAGCCGCTGGCCTTGCCGCCAGCGCCCATCTCCATCGGGAGCAGGATGGTGCAGTGCTTCATGCTGGCATTGGAATACGAGGCCGCGCTCCCCGCCGTGGAAGCGGTGGCTTGCGAGCTCGGCGTCTCAACGCGCCAGCTTCAACGCGCCGCGCAAGAGGAATTCGGCGCCAGTCCCGTCAGCATCCGGCGCAGGCTGCTGGCAGCGCACGCCAGGGCATTGCTGAGCGAGGGGCATTCACTGGCCCGGGTCAGCGAGCGGCTTGGATTCGCTACCAGCGGGCACCTCGCCAGGCTACTGCGGACGGCCGGCGAGCAAACCCGTTAGCCAGCCGTCCGACATCGCGTTTAGCAAGCCAGCGCCCACGCATCGATCTCGATTTCGATCCAGGCTTGGCTCGGCAGGCTCGCCACGCCAACCGCGCTGCGGGCAGGCAGCAACTGGCCGGGAAACGCCACGCACAGCACGGCCGAGGCCGCGTCCAGCACCGCGGGATGGTGCGCGAAATCCGCCGATGCACGAATGAAGCCGCGCAAGCGCATCACTTGTGCCACCCGGTCCAGCTGGCCGCCGCAAGCGTCCCGTAGCGCCGCCAGCGCATTCAGCATGGCCACTTCGGCGGCAAGGCGCGCGTCGGCCACGTCGTACTCGCCGTGGCAAATGCCCGCGATGGCTATCCCATCTTGCCGGCAGGTCTGGCCGCTGATGGCAATCCATCGCCCTTCCTGTCCGGACACCATGCAGGAAGGGGCATACATGCCGCGCGGCACGGGAGCGCTCGGCAATGCAAAGCCGGCGGCTGCCAGCCGGGCCTCCGGAGATGCATGGCTCACGGCGCCTCCCATTCCACGTTGCCGCTTAGCCAGCAACCATCTTCCCCCCCTTCCGGCGAATACCGAGGGCTCACCTGGATCTCGGACGGGCAGCCCATGGCTTCGCCTTGCACGACGGTGACCGCTTGCGAGCCAGCACCGTCGTTGGCAAACGCGCCCGACGCAATCAGATGCCCCCAGAGCGCGGCCGCGGCGATGCCCGTCGCCGCGTCCTCGGGGTAGCCAGAGGATTTGGGGAACTGCCGGGCATGCACAACGTGCGGCGCCGTCGCATCCATCGCAAACGGATAGAGCCCCGTGGAACCGATCGACTCGCACAGCGCTGCCATCGCGTCGAAATCCGGCTGCAACCGGTTGAGCGCCGCCACATCCGGCAGTGCCACCAGGGTCTTGACCCGGCTGGTGGATGCGTTTGTCATGGCGTAGTGCGCGGCGCCGGCCGGCAAACGAAGCACGTCGGCCACGCGCTGGCGCTCCGGCTCCAACAGCGCACGGCGATTGACGGGCGGCTGCGAGATCCAGGCGCGCTGGTGCGCTTCATCCCACCGGGCAACGACCGGGCCGCTCAAGGTCTCCACCCGTGCCGTGGGGCTGGTCCAGCGTTTCCATTGGCGCAGCGCCCAGAGCGTGCCGACGGTGGCGTGCCCGCACATTTCCATCTCGTGCTGCGGGACAAAGAAGCGCAGGCGCCAGTCGAATCGGCTATCGCTCGGCGGCAGGACAAAGGCGGATTCATGTCCATGGCTGAGTGCCACCTGCTGCATGGCAGCATCGGACATGCCGCGCGCATCGGCGACAAGGGGAACCGGGTTGCCGCCACGGGCCGCGTTCGCACCGCGCACAAACACGCGCATGACCGTGACCGCGCCGGGCGTAGTGGGCATGCTGATCGAGGCGGGCTTATTCAACGGTGGCCCCCACGGATCTAGCAATAGCGCCCCAGTACGGAATGTCCTTGTTCACCGTTGCCTGCATCTCGGCCGGCGTGCCCGGGTGAGCGGTAACGCCCTTGGTGGCCAGGTCGCGGGCCACAGCGCGCTGCGCGAGCACCGTGTTCAGCGCCGCATTGAAGCGGCTGACGATGGCCAGCGGCGTGCCCTTGGGAAAGGCCACGCCATACCAGAGCTGCTGCTCGAAATTGACAATGCCCTGCCTGGCGAAGGTCGGCACGTCCGCCAGCAGCGGCGTAGGCGCGGTCGTGGCGATGGCCGTGATCTTCTGCGCTTTCACATAAGGCGCCAGGCCGACCGGGTTATCGAACATCAACTGGACCTGCCCGCCCATCAGGTCGGTATAGGCCGGCGCCGCGCCGCGATACGGCACGTGGATCATGGGCACGTTCGCCAGCTTGCTGAACTGCTCCCCCATCAGGTGGGAGACCGTGCCCACGCCAACCGAGCCGATCGTGGGCTGCCCGCCTGCCGCCTTCAGCTTCTCCACCAGCGCCTTGACGTCCTTGGCCTGCAAGGACCGGTTGACTGCCAGCACATAGGGCGACGTGCCGATGAAACCCGCGTAGGCGAAGTCGCTGGCCGGGTCATACGCCAGCTTCGGGTACACGCTGACGCTGACCGCATGCGTGCTGGTGGTGACGACCCCGGCGGTGTAGCCATCCGGCGCGGCCCGTGCGACAAAGGTCGAGCCGATGGTGCCGCCGGCCCCGCTACGGTTGTCGATGACGACCGGCTGCCCGAGTTCCTTTTGCAGCAGCGGCTGGATCGACCGGATGACAAGGTCGGTGCCCCCGGCTGCCGGGAACGGGACGACCAGCGTGATGGGCCGGGTAGGCCAGCCTTGTGCAAAGGCCGTCCCGAAGCTCAGGGCGGCAAGGATGGCGGCCGAAGCCCCGTAGGCTCCGTAAGACAGCAAAGATCGATGGAAAGGTCGGTAAGGCAGTCGTGGCGCAGATGACATGGCGTTCTCCCTGGATGGAAGCAACGAGTCTATTCAGGCGCCCTGGGCAGGCCAAACCCGGATGCGACAAGCGGCAAGCCCAAATGCGACAAGCCGCCGCGCGGCCCCGCGCGTTCTACGACCTGGTGGTCGAGGTGGCCATCGTCCGGCCGGGCCCGGTGCAAAGCGGCATGGTGCATCCTTACTGCGCCACCGGCAGGGACTCGGCCGGCCGCTTATTCCAGCATCGCCATGGAGAAAGCGCTATCGTGCGCGCCCGGCGTGCCAATCTTCCAGGAACAGGCCATGCCGGTGGCCATGAACGCGTTCCCCGCCCTCGCCTCAACCCGCCGAGTTGGCGGGAAGCACCGAAACACGGACGCTGGTAATGCCCAGCGGCTCGCGCCCGGCAGCATCCGCTGCGACCGTCCACGCCTTCAGCGTCTCGGCGGCCGACTGCAACAGCGCCGCGCCCGTAGTGGACGCTTGGTCCTGCCCCAGCAACACCTCGAACGACGCGCTACGCTCGCCCGCCACCTGCAGCCGCGCATCCAGGTCGCCCAGCAAGGCGTAGACGGCATTGGCCAGCAGCTGCACAAAGCCGCGCTGCAGGCCAAGCGGCTGGTACTGCGGGCGAATCCACGACTCGACCAGCGTGACGAAGATCACGCCGGTTTCGTCGGCATTGATCTCGAACGCGCAGTACCCGACCGGATCCAGGTCTCGCGCGAGGATCAGGCGGTAGAACAGCACCTGGCCGCAAACCTCATCGGTATCCATGTCCATCTCGAATGCCTGGCCCGGCTCCCAGTCCTCGCTGTCGAGGACTTCGCCAACGGCCGGCTCGTCGCCGGCATGCACCTCGAGATGGCTGCGCAGCGCAGCGAGCACCTCATCGCGCCCGGGCGCTTCCGGCGGTTCCGTATAGATGGCAAACCGCTCTGCCTCGCCCGCCTCGGCAAAGGCGGTGCCCATCAAGGGCGCGAGCTGCAAAGGCAGCGGCTCCTGCAGGGCTTGGCGGAGAGTGTCGGTATTGGTGGACGCGGTCATGGGCTTGATTAGACTTGATGAGGGCTTGGGATTGAATGCGCGCCAGCGGCGCAGGCACAAAAAAGTTAGCGCCGAGTTTGCCACAGATATGGCGCGGCGAAGCGCTCGGATGGGTTGGCGCCGCATCAACCCGCAACCAGCCAGCAGCGCCTGTGCCACAATCGCCCGGCCGGATACCGAAACACCCCGCAAAATAGCCGCCGGCCCACAGAAAAAAAAGGAAACCCCATGTCCTCCCGCCGTCAATTCATGAAAACAATGCCGGTGGCCGTTGTCGCAAGCCTTGCCGCCGTCCCGGCCTGGCGTGGCGCTTACGCCGCCGCGCCCACGCTCGACGAGGCCGATCCGCAGGCGGTCAAGCTGGGCTACAAGGCGGATACCCGCAAGGTAGACCAGGCCAAATATCCCAGGCATGCCGCCAGCCAGACCTGCGCCAACTGCCAGCTGTTCCAGGAAGGCGCCAACCCGGCAACGGGCGGCTGCGTGCTGTTTGGCGACAAGCAGGTAGCTGCCGCCGGATGGTGCAGTTCGTGGGAACAGGGATAAAAGCCGAAGGTTGCACGCTCAGTTGCCCTGAGCGTCCCGGGGCGAAGCCGGCTCCACGCCCTGCGCCGGCGCATCGCTGCGCTCCCGGTCCTGCGCATCCCACAATCGCCCGCGCGTGCGCGGGTCCACCGGCAGGCGCTGCTGCATGGCCGCCTTGGCCAGCATATGGGCGCTGATCGGCGCGGTAAGAAACAGGAAGGCAGTCACCAGCAACGCATGCAGGCTCAGGCCGTCGCCTTGGTTGCTGAAGAACACCACCGACGCCAACACTACGCCGCCAACGCCAAGCGTAGTCGACTTGGTCGGGCCGTGCAGGCGCATGAAGAAATCCGGCAGCCGGACGAGGCCGATCGCGCCGACCAGGGTGAAGACGCTGCCGATCAGCAGCAGCGCGCAGGTGGCGATTTCCGCGACGGGGCTCATCGAGTCCATTGGGTCTCCCGGTGCCGGTTACTTGAGTTCGATGATGTCGCCGCGCTGCAGGTACTTGGTCAGCGCGACGGTGCCAATGAAGCCCATCACCGCGATCAGCAGCGCAATCTCGAAAAACAGCGCCGAGCGCAGCCAGATGCCGAACACCACGATCAGCGCGATGGCATTGATATTGAGCGTATCGAGCGCCACGATGCGGTCGGGCAGGCCCGGGCCGCGCACCAGGCGGATAAAGGCCAGCAGGCAGGCAACCCCGAGGATCGCCAGCGAAATCGGTATTACGACGGCAAGCATTCGAATATCTCCCTTAACGGTGTCTCGTAGCGCGTCTTGATCAGCGCGATCAGCCTGGCCTCATCGTCAAGATCCAGCACATGCACCAGCAGTCGGCGGCGGTCGTCGCTGAGTTCGGCGCACAAGGTGCCAGGGCTGAGCGACACGATGCTGATCAGCGCGGCCAGCGCCAGCTCGTGCTCGACATCGATCGGCAGCTGGATAAAGGCCGGGCGCAGCCGGGATACCGGCCCCAGCACCAGGATGGCCACTTCCACATTGGCCACCACGATGTCGATGAGCACATGCACGAACAAGCGCAGCATCAGGTCGGGACGAGACAGCCGCACCGGCCGCAGCCAGAGCCGTGACCCGATTCGCAGCGAGAATGCCCAGCCGAGGAAGGCACCCAGCGCCAAGTTGCCTGGCGATGCGCTATTGGCCAGCAGCAGCCAGATCGCCAGCAGCGCCAGGCTGAGCCAAGGATGCGGGAACAAGCGTTTCCACATGGTGTCAGCCTCCCCCGGACGGCAGCACCGCGCGCAGGTACGCGCCACGGTCGAACAACTGGGCGGACGTGTCGGCAAGATACTGACTCAGCGGACGAGCACACACGACCAGCGCCAAGCTGCAGGCCAGCAGGAACGCGCAGCAGCCCAGCTTCCAGCCATCGGGCGCAATGCGCTGGCAAGCGCCATGGCGCTCCGGATCGTGATCCTGAGGCAGGCGCCACAACAGGCGCGTGCCCGTGCGGCTGACCGCAATCAGCAGCGCCAGGCTGGACAGCAGGATGCAAGGCCACAACACGGCCGCCGCCGGCAGCGAGGCACTGCGCATGACCATGATCTTGCCGATGAAGCCGGATAGCGGCGGCAGGCCGATCGCCGCCACCGCCGCGACCAGGAACAGCAAGCCTGCCAGCCGCGAGCCACGGACCACCGCCACCGGCTCGCGCGCCGGGGCGGCAGGCGGCGCGGGCTCCAGCGCGTCCGCCAGCAGGAACAGCGCCGCCGTGCACAGCGTGGTGCTGAGCAGGTAATACAGCGCCCCTGCCCAGCTTTGCGCTGTCTGCATCGACACGCTGGCCGCCAGCAACCCTACCGATGCCAGCACAAGGTAGCAGGTCAGCGATTTGAGGTTCGGGGCGGCCAGCGCGCCGAGGGCGCCGAACGCCATGGTGGCAAGGGCCAGCCACCACACCCAGTCATGCAGGAACACGCCCAGCATGCCATCCGGCGCATCGAAAACCAGCGCGGCGCAGCGCAGGATGGCGTAGATGCCCACCTTGGTCATGATGGCGAACAGCGCCGCGGCCGAGCCCGTGGCGCTGGCGTAGGCCTTGGGCAGCCAGAAAACCATGGGAAACAGCGCGGCCTTGAGCGCGAAGACCAGCATCAGCATGACGCCCGCCGCCGTGGCCAGCGGCACATCGGCCGGCGCCAGTCCGGCCAGCCGCACGCCCATATGCGCCATGTTGAGCGTGCCGCTCAGCCCGTACAGCACGCCGATCGCGATCAGGAAGAAAGCGGATCCGGCCAGGTTCAGCACGACGTAGTGCAGCCCGGCACCGATGCGTGCCCGCCCGCCGCCGTGCAGCAGCAAGGCATAGGAGGCGATCAGCAGGATCTCGAAGAAGACGAAGAGATTGAACAGGTCGCCGGCCAGGAAGGCGCCGTTCAGCCCCATCAGCTGGAACTGGAACAGCGCATGGAAATGCCGCCCGAGGCGCGCATCGCCCCGGCCCGCCGCCACCACGGCGGCCGCGCCCAGCACCGCGGTCAGCAACAGCATCAGGGCGCCCAGCCGGTCGAGCTGGAGCACGATGCCAAACGGCGCTGGCCAGTTCCCGATGTGATCGACCATGATGGCGCCCGTGGCCGCCACACTGACCATGCACGCCGCGACCGGCAGCAACAGCAGCGTGACCGCGGTGCTCAGCACGCGCTGGGCCCGTGCCCAGCGCGCCGGCGCGGCCACCAGCAGGCCGCCGGCAAACATCGGCAGCAGGATGGGCAGGAGAATCGACAGTTGGAGGCTGTGGGTCATTGGCCGCTCGCCGTGTCTGTGCCGGGGGTGCCGGAGGGGCCGGGGGTACCGGCCGCCGGCGGCTCGCCCTGCGCCGGGCCCGCTTCCCTGCCGTCCACATGATCGCTGCCCGTGATGCCGAGGGAGCGCAAGGCCAGTACCACCGCGAATGCCGTCATGGCAAAACCGATGACGATGGCCGTCAGCACGAGGCCCTGCGGCAGCGGATCGGCATACTGCGCGCCCGTGGCAATGATCGGCGGGCGGCCGGTGGAGAGCCGCCCCATCCCCAGCAGGAACAGGCTCACGGCGTACGAGATCAGCGCCAGCCCCACCACCACGGAAAACGTGCGGGCACGCAGCAGCAGGTAGATGCCGCAGGCCATCAGGATGCCGACCGTGCCGGCGTAGACGGCTTCCATCAGTCCCCCTCCTTCGCATTGACATTGACATTGCCATTGCCATTGCCATTGCCGTTGACACTGACGCGCTTGTCGCGCACACCGAGGTGGGACACGATCAGCAAGGTCGTGCCCACCACCGTGAAATAAACGCCAAGGTCAAACACCATGGCGGTCGCCAGTTCGATTTCTCCCAGCACCGGTATGTGGAAATGGCCGAAGGCCGTGGTCAGGAACGGAAAACCAAACGCCCAGCTGCCCAGGCCGGTCAGCCCCGCCACCAGGATGCCGCCACCGGCCAGCGCGCGATAGTTCAGCGCGATGCGCGCCTGCGTCCACAGCACGCCGCTGGCCACGTACTGCAGCAGCAAGGCTACCGCCGTGATCAGCGCGGCGATAAAGCCGCCGCCCGGCAGGTTGTGCCCGCGCAGCAGCACGAAGACCGCGACCAGCATGGTCAGCGGCAACATCAGCCGGGCCAGGATGGCGAGCAGCAAGGGATGGCTCTGGCTTGACCATGGCAGCCCGTTGGGCCCCGCTGGCGGCGCTGTCAGGCGCATGCCCTTGAGCAGCGCCTGCACCGCCAGTCCGGCGACCAGCAGCACGCAGATCTCGCCCATCGTATCGAAGCCGCGGAAGTCCACCAGGATCACGTTGACCGCATTATGGCCACCGCCGCCTTCCACGCTGTTGGCCAGGAAGAACGAGGAGATCGCGTCGTAAGGCCGGGTCATCACCGCGTAGGCCAGGATGGCCAGCAGCGTGCCGCCGCCCAGCGCCAGGCAGCCGTCGCGCACGTGCCGGCCCACCGAGGACGAATCCGGCCGGTCAACAGGCAGGAAGTACAAGGCCAGCACCAGCAGCAGGATCGTGACGACCTCGACCGAGACCTGCGTCAGCGCCAGGTCCGGCGCCGAGAAGCGCGTGAACAGCAGCGCCACCAGCAAGCCGCACGCGCTCAGCAGCACAAGCGCGTTCAGCCGTTGCCGGTGGGCAATCACCACGCCGATCGCCGACAGCCCCAGCAAACCCATCCCCGCCACCGTCATGAGGTCGAGCGGCATCGATGGCACCGGGCCAGCCAGCGTGTCCAGGTCGGACAGGAAGACGGCGGGAATCAGCAACATGGCGGCCAGCATCCACGCCAGGTAGCCTTGCAGCGAGCCAGTCTCGAATGCGCCGGTGACGCGCCCGGCCATCTGCGCCAGGGTGTCGATGCCGGCCTCGAACGCATCGCGCGCGTTCAGATGGGCAAAACGCGCGTGCGTCCGATGAAAAGCGTTACGCCGCAAGAAGAACAGCACGCCGCCGCCGCCCATCGAGACCAAGCTCATCACCAGGGGCAGATTGACGCCATGCCACAGGCTGAGGCTGTATTCCGGCAGCGGGCCGCCCAGCGTCGCCAGGGCGGCCGTCGCCAGCAAGGGCCCTACCGTATACGCCGGGAACAGCCCGACCACAAGGCAGATGGCAACCAGCACCTCCACCGGGATCTTCATGGAGCGCGGCGGCTCATGTGGCGGATAGTTCGGCAAGTCGTCCGGCTCGCCGCCAAAGAACACACCGTAGATAAAGCGCAGCGAGTACGCCACCGTCAACGCCCCGGCAAGGGTCGCCGCCGCCGGGATGATCCAGTTGAAATCCCCCAGCAGACCCTGTGCGAGCGTCTCACCGAAGAACATCTCCTTGCTCAGGAAGCCGTTGAACAGTGGCACGCCCGCCATCGAGAGCGACGCCACGATGGCCAGCAACGCCGTGTGCGGCATATAGCGGCGCAGGCCCCGCAGCCGTTGCAGGTCGCGCGTGCCGGTCTCATGGTCGATGATGCCCGCCGCCATGAACAGCGATGCCTTGAACACCGCATGGTTGATGATGTGGAACAGCGCGGCCACCGTGCTCAGCTGCGTGTCCAGGCCGAACAGCAGCGTGATCAGGCCAAGATGGCTGATGGTGGAATACGCCAGCAGGCCTTTGAGGTCCCGCTGCAGCAAGGCCATGCCCGCGCCAAGCACCAGCGTGGCAAGGCCGGTGAGGCTGACCATGTAGAACCACCAGTTGGTGCCGTCCAGCACCGGATACAGCCGCGCCAGCAGGAAGACGCCGGCCTTGACCATCGTGGCGGAATGCAGGTAGGCGGACACCGGCGTGGGCGCTGCCATCGCATGCGGCAGCCAGAAACTGAAGGGAAATTGCGCGGACTTGGTAAACGCCGCCAGCAAGATCAAGCTCAGCATCACCGGATACAGCGGGTGGCGCTGCACGCTGCCGGCCTGGGCCAGCACCACGGAGAGCTCCATGCTGCCGCAGATATGCCCGAGCAACAGCACGCCGGCCAGCAACGCCAGCCCGCCCCCGCCGGTCACCGTCAGCGCCATGCGCGCGCCCTTGCGCGCATCGGAGCGATAGGACCAGAAGCCGATCAGCAGGAACGACACGATGCTGGTCATCTCCCAGAACACCGCCAGCAGCAGCAGGTTGCTGGACAGCACCACACCCAGCATCGCCGCCATGAACAGCAGCAGCAGGGAGAAGAAACGTACGGTGGACTCGCTGCGCGGCAGGTAGTAGCGCGCATAAAGGATGACCAGCAACCCGATGCCCAGCACCAGCAGCGCAAACACGTAGGCCAGGCCGTCCAGCCGCAGGCTGAGGCTTAGCCCGATGTCCTCGAGCCAGGGCTGGCGCCAGGCAATGGTGCGGCCCTCGAACACGGCGCTGCGCACGCTGAGCAGCAAGCCAAGGCCAAGCAACGGCGTGCCCACCACGATGGGCGTGGCCAGAAAGCGTACGCGGCGCCGCACCAGCAACAACAGCAACGCTGCCAGCAAGGGAAGCGCGATCAACCAGGCCATCACCATCGGCGGGCTCCGCAAACGCGCCGCGTGCTGCCGGCGACGGGGGCATCAATGAGGTTAAAGGGGTTTTCGATGGCGTTCAATGTGTCGGCGTCCTGGGAAGCTCCGTGGCGTTCATGGACATGCATGGGGTAAGTGTGATGGCGTCTGCGCCTCAGGCAGGTTGACGACAAACACCGGCACATCCGATCTCGCGACAAGGGCGGTGGCGACGGGGCCGGGCGTGCCCACGCTGCCAGGTTTCCCCCCAGCTGCCGCGGCCTATTTTGCGCCACAGCCACTCGCCTCCGGCGCGGCCCCGCCTTCCCGGATAAAGAATTCAGATCCATCTCAAAAGAATTGAACACGAGGCTGGGCTTCGAGCCAAATGGCAGAAATGGAAGGCTGGTCATCGATTTCTCACATGCGCTAGCCCAAAGCCGTAAACAGCAGCCCCGCGATGCCCAGCCCGACCGCCGCCAGCGCATCCCCTGCGATCAGCCCGCCCCCCACCAGCGATGTCGTGCTCATGTCCTCGGGCAAGGCATCCGGCGCGTCCCCGGGCTTGCGCAAACGGTTGAGCACGCTGGCCACGACGCCGCCCAGCGCAAACCACGCCGAGGTGGGCAGGTTAACGAATCCGCCAAAGGACGAGGCATAGGGCGACGGCAGCACCACCGCATCCAGCAGGAAATCGGCAACGCTGCCACCGCTTCCCGCCCGGGCAAAGCGCTGGTAGCGCGGCCACGACTTGACCAGAAGGCGCAGCACCGCCGTGGCCAGCCCAAGAACGATGCCCAGCACAACCGCCGTGCGCTGGTGCGGCAAGTCGTTGGTCAGGCCGCGCAACGCGCCGACGATCTTGTAAGTCATGGCCGAAGCCCAGTGCTGGGGCTGCTCGCCGGCCGAGAGCACAGTCTGGTCGAGCGCCAGCACCGGATAAGCCCGCATGAACAGCCTGGCGAACAACACCGCCAGCACCGCGCCGGCAACAATGCCCGCCACCTGGAAGCGAAACTGCATGGTGCGGCTGGTGCCGAGCCGCCAGCCGGTGGAGCGGTCTTGCTGCATGTCGCACGCCTCGCTGGTCGAGACCAGCAGCACCGTCGCCGCGATCAGCCCCACATTCGGGTCACGCAAACCCAGCGCGGCCATCAGGATCACGGACAGCACGAAAGCGGAAGAAATCGGGTTCTGGTCGACCATGCCCACCGAGATGCCGTTGACCATGGCGAACACGAACACCAGCAGCACCGCCAGCACCATGTAGCCCGCGGGCTGATGCAGCAGGCCCACGCCCACCGCCACCACCGCGAGCCCCCAGAACAGCACCCACGCCACCATCCGCCACAAGCTGCCGCCACCTGCCGCCGCAGAGGGTTCGCGCCGTATCCGGGCGGGCAACTGCCGGCCATACCGATACACCTTGAGCAGGATCAGCGAGATATCGAGCAGCGCGGCGCCCATGATCATGCCGAGCGCAATCAGGAAGGTGATCTTGCGAAAGGGGTCGCCCGGCGCCAGCCAGCCGATCGCGACAAAGAAGGGGATCAGCGCCTGGCCCGCCAGTCCGGCAACCAGCGCCGCCACGCCGATGCGGGCCCCGACGATCATGCCCGCGCCATAGGTGGACGCGGACAAATCGATGGCGGCAAGCCGCTCCACGCGGGCCGCACCGATGCCGCTGACGATGCCCAGCACCGTGCCGCCGGCCAGCCGCGACACCGACTGCCTGAGCAGCACCGGATCCGTCAGGGCGCGCAGGATATTGGCCACCGCCAGCCCGGAGGGAAAGGTGAGTTGCAGCCGGTCGACCAGGATTGGCGTGTACAACATGCCCACGCCCACACCGAACATGCCCACGCAAAGCATGTACAGCATCAACTGCCAGATCGGCGGCTCGGGCAGGCCCATCCAGGTCATCGCCTGGATCACCACGGCCATGCCGCTCATGCCGGCGACCGATGCGGCAATGGTCTGGATATAGTTCGCGCCATGGCGGCCGTCCGCGCCATAGCCGTAGGTCACCGTGGAGCCGAGAATGCCGGCCAGCACCTGCCCGCCTACGAAGAAGCCGAGCGAGAAGTTCATGTACGCCGCGGCAATCCCGCCCAGCGGGCCGAGGACAAGGACCCCGATGGCGCCGAGCAGCGCATAGTATTTCCAGCCGCCCTGCTCTGGCAGCCATGCCCAGCGCCGGCCACTGGCGGCAGCAGCACCGAGCCTCCCGGCGTGTGCCGGCGAGGTAGCGTCTTGCGGTGGCCTGCCGACTGCCGTCATTGGCTTCCCCCATGCGGGCAAGCCGCATCGGTGGCGCTGGATCGAAGGAAAAGGAAAAAGCCCGCGCGGCGAGGACAACGCTGCCGGCGCTGGCCAGATGCTACCGCAAGCGGCGCACCGCAGGCACGGCGTGCGTGCGCAAGGGCACGCTAAGACGCAGTAACGGTAAGGCGGAGGCACAAAAAAACCGGACACGAGACGTGTCCGGTAACCCATTTGCTGACTCAGATCGTGTCACTAACCCGAGTATTCAAATGATAACGATTATCATTTGAATACTCAAGGATGAAACGCGCACCCGCCGCTGGCAGCCCTCAAGCCGCCGCCATGCGTCGTGCCTGGCCCGCGCGATGGCGTCCGAACCGGAGCATGGTGGCGCCAGCGATCACCGCCGGTATCCCCACCATCAGGAACAGCGCCGGCATGGTCAGGCCCATCGACAACATCGTGCCGCCCCCGACCGAGCCAACCACCGAGCCCATCCGCCCGACGCCATTGGCCCAGCTCACGCCGGTGGCGCGGCAATCGGTGGGATAGTAAGCCGCCGACAAGGCATTGGCGCCCACTTGCGAGCCGGAGATGCAGAAGCCAGCGGCGAATACCGCCACCCCGGCCAACCATGGCGCCGTGGTCAGGCTGCCGATGGCGGTGATGAACACACCTGCCAGCGCGTAGCTTGCGGCCAGCACATAGTGCGGGTTGGCCCGGTCCATCAGCCAGCCCAGCACGATGGCGCCGAGTGTGCCGCCCACCTGGAACATCATGGTGACCAGGGCCGCCGTCTTGAGCGAGATCCCGGTTGCCCGCAGCAACGTGGGCAGCCAGCTGGACAGCAGGTAGATCACCAGCAAGCTCATGAAGAAGGTCAGCCACAGCAGCAAGGTCCCGCGCACCAGTTCGGGCTTGAACAGGTGCGCAACCGGCGAGCCGGGCGCGCGCTTGTCCGCCACCACGATACTGCCAGGTGCGACACGCTCGCGCGGCGCGATCCGCTCCAGGATGGCCGCTACCTTCTCCGGGTGCTTGCCGCTCAGCACCAGGTAGCGAACCGACTCAGGCAGCTTCCAGACCAGGAGCGGCAGCAGCAGCAACGGCAGCACGCCACCCAGCAGCAGCACGGCGCGCCAGCCGTGCTCCTCGATCAGGTTCGCCGAGGCCAGGCCGCCAAGGGCCGAGCCAATCGTGAAGCCGCAGAACATGGTCGTGACCAGGAAAGAGCGGCGCTTGGCCGGGCAATACTCGGAGGTCAGCGTGATGGTATTGGGCATGGCGCCGCCCAGCCCCAGACCGGTCAGGAAACGCAGCGCCACCAGCCCCCACAGCGAGCCGGAGAACGCGGAGGCCAGGCTCGCGATGCCAAAGAACAGCACGCAGAAGAGCAGCACGCTCTTGCGGCCAAAGCGGTCGGCCAGCGGGCCGAACAGGAACGCGCCGGCCATCAGGCCGGTGAGCCCGGCGCCAAACAACGGCGCCAGGTGCGCCGGCGTGAGCTGCCATTCGGCGCGGATCGCGGGTGCGATAAAGCCGATCGCGGCGGTATCAAACCCGTCGATGGCGACGATCAAGAAGCAAAGCGCGACGATCGTGACCTGGAAGGCCGATAGCGGCTGGCGATCGATGAATTCGGTAATGCCGATGGATGGTTGCGTGGGCACAGCGGTCTCCTGCATTGTGTTTCGAAGCGGCCGATTTGCGATCGACTCGCCATTTTTTGGCGGCTCTTTGGCCGCTCTTTGGTTGCTCTTTGCTTCTTTTGGACACTTTGGGCCACTTTGGGTCACTTCGGGCCGGCGCTCCTCCTACCGCGCCCCGCCCAGGCAGTCTTGCGCGCGCCAGCCGTGCAGCCATTGCAGCGTGTCGTAGAACTGGTCCTGCGTGCGTCCGACCCACAACGAATTGCGCACCAGCCGCTCCACGCCCTTGGCGTGATACAGCCGGCCCATCTCGCGGGCGGAGTACAGCACGCGCGCGGTGCGCGGGATGCGCGCCTTCTCGTACAGCGCAAAGGCCGCCACGAAATCGCCGTCGGTCTCGGCCACGGCCGCGCCGAGTGTCACGGCATCTTCCAGCGCCTGGCAGGCGCCCTGCGCGAGGTACTGCGTCATGGGGTGGGCGGCATCGCCCAGGATGGTGGCGCGGCCAAAGCTCCATTGCTCCACCGGGTCGCGGTCCGCGGTGGCCCAGCGCCGCCAGGAGGTGGGCCGGTCCAGCATCTGGTGCGGGCGGGCGTGGATGCCCTCGAAGTACGACAGCACTTCTTCCTTGCTGCCATCGCGCACGCCCCAGACTTCTTTCTCGCGGCTATGGAAGGTCACCACCAGGTTGTACTGCTCGCCGCCGCGCAGCGGGTAGTGCACCAGATGGCAGTTGGGGCCGGCCCACACTACCGGCGCGTTGATCTGCAGGTCGGCCGGCATGTCGGCCACATCCACCACGGCGCGGTACACCACGTGGCCGGTCACGCGCGGTTCGTCGCCGAGCAAGGCCTGGCGCACGGCGGATTTCACGCCGTCGCAGCCGATCACGGCATCGCCCTGGTGGCGTTCGCCGTGCTGGTCGATCACGGTCACGCCGCGTTCGTCCTGCTCCAGCGCGCACACCGTGGTGGCGGTGCGGAACTGAATCAGCGGGTGATTCCGCACGGCTTCCAGGATGGACAGGTGGATGTCGGCGCGATGGATCACCGCATAGGGGTTGCCGAAGCGCTGGCGATAGCGCTCGCCGACATCCACCTTGGCGATTTCCGTGGCGTCAATCGCATCCATCATCACCAGGTAGTCGGTGAAAACGGAGCGCTTGCGCGCGGCTTCGCCCACGCCCAGCGCATCCAGCGCGGCAAAGGCGTTGGCGCCAAGCTGGATGCCGGCGCCGATTTCACCGATCTGGGCCGCCTGTTCCAGCAATTCAACGCGGATGCCCTGCCGGGCGAGCGCCAGTGCGGCGGCCAGGCCGCCGATGCCGCCGCCGACCACGATCACCTTGCGGTCCGTGCTGCGCGTGTTGCTCATGTTCGTCTCCTTGGGTGCGCACCCGGTGGCCATCCGGCCTCGGGGTGCCCTGTCGCGTTGGTTAGCGCGCCGTGTAGTCCGGCTGCCGCTGAGGTTCTGCCTGCTGGAAGGCCGGGTGCTCGCAGGCATGGCGGTAGACCGCCATGGCGTGCTCGAAATGTTCGGTACGGCAGCCCATGCGCTGCGCATTGGCGATCTGCGGCACCAGGCAGCAGTCGGCCAGCGTGGGCTGGTCGCCGAAACACCACGGGCCGCGCCCGTGCTGCGCCAGCAGCCGTTCCACCGCGCCCAGCCCTTCGTCCACCCAATGCTGGTACCAGGCGTCCTTTTGCTCCGGTGTCACGCCCAGCGTGTCCTGCAGGTAGCGCAGGATGCGCAGGTTGTTGACCGGATGGATATCGCAGGCAATCACATTGGCCAGCTCCAGCACCCGCGCGCGCAGCTCCGCCGCTTGCGGGATCAGCCGCGGCTCGGGATGGCGGGCATCGAGGTAGTCGATGATCGCCATCGACTGGCCCAGGTGGAAGTCGCCGTCCACCAGCGCCGGCACCACCGCCGAGGGGTTGATGGCCGCCACATAGTCCGCGACGCGATGCTCGCCCACGCGGATGTTGACCGGCTGGTAGTCGTACGGCAGGCCCTTGAGCGCCAGCGCGATGCGCACGCGGTACGACGTGGAGCTGTTGAAGAAACTATAGATCTGCACGGTGAAGCCCTCTTTCTCGAAATCCGGAGTCTCGACGCCGTCAGGCCACCCGCACCGACAGCTCGCCGAGGCGCTCCACGCCGGCAACCATCAGGTCACCCGGCTTGACGGCCCCGACGCCTTCCGGCGTACCGGTGTAGATCAGGTCGCCCGGTTCCAGGCGGAAGTACTTGGAGAGGTCCGCCACGGTCTCGGCCACCGACCAGATCAGGTGCGTGACGTCGCTGCGCTGCTTGTCGGCGCCGTTGACGGTCAGCCAGATCGCGGCCTGCTCGAAATGCCCCACATCGCTAGCCGGATGGATCGGGCCGATCGGCGCCGAGGCGTCGAAGGCCTTGCCGATTTCCCACGGGCGGCCCATCTCGCGCATCTTCATCTGCAGGTCGCGGCGGGTCATGTCCAGGCCCACGGCATAGCCCCAGACGTGCTCCAGCGCCTGTTCCAGCGGAATATCGGAGCCGCCCTTGCCGATGGCGACAACCAGCTCGGATTCATAGTGGTAGTTGCTGGTCTGGGCCGGGTACGCCAGCGCCAGGGTCTCGCCGTAGGCGACCGGGATCACGGCATCGGCCGGCTTGCAGAAGAAGAACGGCGGCTCGCGGTCCGGATCGAAGCCCATCTCGCGGGCATGCGCGGCGTAGTTGCGGCCCACGCAGTAGACGCGGCGCACGGGAAACTGGTCGCTGGTGCCAACGACCGGCACGGCCACGGCAGCGGGAGGGGTAATGACAAAAGACATGGAAGACCTCAGGCAAGGAAATGGGAAAAAGGCAAAGAAATGGGACTGCGCCGGATCAGGTGCGCTCCTCGCGCAGCAGGTTGAGCGCGGACAGCACCGGGCGGTCGGAATAGCTGAACAGCACCGTGTCCTCGACCGAAGCCAGTTGCACCGGCTGCCAGGACGGCGCCACGAAGGTGTCGCGCGGCTCGAACTGGAACTGCGCCTCGCCGATGCGCACGGTGCCGCGCCCTTCCACCACGGAATAGATGGTGGCGTCGGTACTGCGATACGTTTTGCCCTGGAAACCGGCAGGGAGGTATTGCATGAAGGTAGCCATGGTCGGCATCGGCCAGCCGCCGGTGGCCGGGTTCACATAGCGCAGCTTCACGCCATCCCAGGCATCGAGCTCGCCGTTGCGGTAGAGCTGGTCCAGCGCCTCGCGGCTGCGGGCATAGGGATAGCTGAAGATTGGCGAGGTGGGATCGGTGACGCGGTGGCGCACCGGCAGCATGTTGTGGCCGAAGCGGGCAAAACTGTCGCCTTCGGGACGCAGCACCGGCTGCGAGGCTTCGGGGTAGTTTTCCGCAAAACCGGCGTCCAGGTGCTGCAGCAGCGGGATATCCAGCCCGTCGAGCCAGACCACCGGCTCGCCGCCCTGCTCCACGGACGGGTTGCCGTGGTCATGCCAGGTCCACGACGGCGTGATGATGAAATCGCCCGGATGCATGGTGGTGCGCTCGCCGTTGACGGCGGTCCAGGCGCCGCGGCCTTCCACGATAAAGCGCAGCGCGGACTGGGTATGGCGATGGCTGGGGGCAATCTCGCCGGGCAGGATCAGCTGCAAGCCGGCGTACAGCGTGGAGGTGATGCTGGACTTGCCGGGCAGGCCAGGATTCTCCAGCACCAGCACGCGGCGCACGGCTTCTTCCGCGCTGATGACCTCGCCCGCCTGCATCACCAGCGGGCGGATCTCGGCGTATTTCCAGATCGCCGGCTGCGCTTGCGGACGAGGCTCGCGCGGGACCAGCGCGTGCAGCGATTCCCACAGGGGCGCCATCTGGTTGCGGCCGATGCGGCTGTAATAAGCTGAACGGTCGGTGCTCTTCTTTGCGTCTGGCATGGCCTTGTCTCCGATTCATCGCCCGGTCGGGGCGCTGGGCAGCCGCCGTGGGCTGCGGGGTGCGATGGAAGATTTATACGCCCGGAGATATACCTTGTAAAATGATGGATTCCTCTTATCCATATGGATATGGATATACCTCAAAGGGAATACCCTGATGGATTGGACCCAGCGGCTCCGGCTGCGCAACTTGCAGATGCTGCTTAGCCTGGCGCAGACCGGAAACATGAGCCAGACAGCCGCGGCGCTCAGCACTACGCAGCCCGCCTTGTCGAAATGGCTCAAGGAACTCGAAGACGACATCGGGCTGCCGCTGTTCGAGCGCCACGCGCGCGGCCTGCGCCCCACGCCCTATGGCGAATCGATGATTGCCCATGCCAGGCGCATCGAGGCGCACCTGGATACCGCCCGCGACGACATGCAGGCCATGCGCGAAGGCGGCAGCGGTCTGGTGGTGATCGGCGCCTCCGGCGCGTCGGCTGCCGATACCGTGCCGCTAGCCGTCACCTCGCTGTTGCAGCGCCTGCCGAAAGCCCATGTCCGGCTGGTGGAAAGCACCATGAACCTGTTGATGGCGCAACTGGCCCGGGGCGAGGTCGATATCGTGGTGGGCCGCTCCGCGCCGGAACTGCAGGACGGGCAAATGCGCGCCGAGGCGCTCTACATGGAGCCGATCCATTTCGTCACGCGCCCGCGGCATCCGCTGTTTGAGCTGGCCGAACCGGGCTGGAGCGACCTGCAGGCATACCGGTGGATCGTGTGGCCACGCGGCACGCCCATCCGCAACACGCTGGAGTCGGCGCTGAACGCGGCTGGCCAGGGCATGCCGGCCGATTGCGTGGAGTCGAACTCGGTCATCCTCAACCTGACCTTGCTCAACCACAGCAACATGATCGGCGTGGCCTCGCACCGGACCGCGCGGCGCCTGGAGCATCTCGGCGCCCTGCGCATCCTGCCGCTGCGGCTGGCGGGCTTTGGCTCGGTATCCATGTACTGGCGCGACGACGGCTTTGGCCGTATCGCGGTCAGTGTCGCGCTGGACGCCCTGCGGCGCGCGGCGGTGCGCTCGGTCGATGAAATCCCCGACGACACGCACGGGTGACACCAGCCCGCGCGGCTTACCTGCAAGCCGCCAGTTGCCAGTCCCCGCCTTGCCACGCCAGCACGTGGGTCAAATCCAGCGCGTCGAGGAAGCGCCGGTCGTGCGACGCCACCAGGATGGCGCCGGGATAGGCGCTCAAGGCCTGCTCCAGCGCGTGCACCGAATCCAGGTCGAGGTGATTGGTAGGCTCATCGAGCAAGAGCATTTGGGCAGGCTGCGCGGCCCATAAAGCGCAGGCAAGCGCCGCCTTCAGGCGCTCGCCCCCGCTCAATTCGCCGGAAGGCTGCCGCACCAGCGCCGCACCCAGCCCGAGCAACGACAAATGACTGCGCAGCACGCCCTCCGGCAAGGGGCTGTCCAGTTCGCGCAGCCGCTCCAGCACGGACATCGCCGGCGGCAGCAGGGTCGCCGCCTGCTGATCGAGCCAGGCATTGGGAACACCTGCCGAGCAGGTCCCGGACACCGGGTTCTCGACGCCGGCCAGCAGCTTGAGCAACGTGGTTTTACCGCAGCCGTTCGGCCCGGTCACGGCAACGCGCACCGGCCCCGCCAGCGTCAGGCTGAGCGGCTTTGCGCCGGCCGCAAACGGCAGGATCGCATCTTGCGCGTGCACCACGCGCTTGCCCGCGGCGACCACCGCGCCGGGCAGCATCAGCGCCACCGGCGGGCCGGCCTCGATGCGCTGCGCGGATTGCCGCACGGCATCGTCCAGCGTCGCGCGGGTTTCCTGCTGGCGCCGCTGCTCGCGGCCGGAATACCCCTGCGCACCGTCCTTCAGCCGGCCGAGGTGGATGCCGGGCAGGTTGGCCATCGTGCCCGCGCGGTCGTTGCGCGCGGCACGGCGCTGATGGGCATCGTGCTGGCGCCGCAAGTCGCGCAAGGCCGAGTTACGGCTGGTCCGCGCGTGATCCAGCGCGGCTTGCGCGGCGGCGGCTTCGGCATCGCGCTGCACCGCATACAGCGTGTAGTTGCCGCCGTAGTGGCGCAAGCCATCCGGCGTCAGCGCGGCGATATGGTCCATGTCTTCCAGCAATTCGCGGTCGTGGCTGACCACCACCACGCCGCCGCGCCATTGCCGCAACTGAGCGCGCAGCCATTGCCGGGCGACGAAGTCGAGGTGATTGGTGGGTTCGTCGAGCACCAGTCCATCTGCGCTGGAAAGAAAGGCCCCCACCAGCGCCACGCGCGTGAGTTCGCCACCGCTGAGGCTGGCGGCGAGCCGCTCCGGCTCCAGATGCCCCAGGCCAGCCGCCTCGCAGGCCAGCCGCAGCTGGCCGCGCAGGTCCCACCGCCCTTCCAGCAGGTCGAAGTCCGCCCCCTCCGGCTCGCCCCGCTCCACCCGGGCGAGCGCATCGAAAGCCGGCGTCAGGCCGGCGACATCCGCTAGCGTCGCGCCAGCTGCCAGCCTGCCGTCTTGCGGCACATAGGCAACGGTGGCATGCCTGACGACGCGCCCGGCATCCGGCGTGACCAGGCCCGCCAGCACCTTTGCCAGCACGCTCTTGCCGGTGCCGTTGCGGCCAACCAGGCCGATGCGCCGGGGTGGGAAGGTGTCGCTCAGGTCGTCCAGAAGCACCCGCCCATCGGGCAGCGCCACGGTGACGTGGCGCAAAGAAATCCAGAACGCCGGCTGCGAAGCTGAGTGGGAATCCAGGGGGGTGGCACCAGAATTACCGCCGGACTGCGGCGCGGAGAAAACCGCGAACGGAATCGATGTGAAGTCAGCCATGCAAGCTCCAGACAAGACAGGTAGCGCGCCTGGAACCCAAGTGCTCAACGAGGGCACAACAAGGGTTAACAAGGGTTCAACAAGCGCGAACAGGTTTGAAGTGGGCTTACAGGATCATTTTGCGTTGACTCCGGTGGATGCGGATGGTGTGACCGGTCAGGCCCCTGCCGAGTTCCGTTCAGTTTGTGTAGCCCGCAGCGGGCGAGCATTGCGCAGCGTTCGCCCGGCTCACGCTCGCCCGCCACTCACTTCATATCGGGAGGAACCCGTCATCCAGCCGCCCGCCGGCTCGACAGATGCCGCCCCGCATCCGGCACGAGCCGGACATACCCGATCAACGACACCAGCGTCAGCGCGCCCGCGAAGAGAAACGCCCAGCGAAAATCACCGAGCGTAAAGTGCGGCACGTCGCTGGCCTCGCCGCGCAGCGATGCGGCAATCCTCAGCGACAGCGAGCCAAACGCAATGCCAAGGCCGATCGACATCTGCTGGGCAGCATTCCATAGCGTATTGGCGCTGCTCATCTGGTTTTGCGGGATATCGGCGTAGGCCAGCGTGGCGAGCGTGGAGAACTGCATCGAGCGCGTCACGCCGTAGATAAACACCACGAACAGCACGATGGCGAGCGGCGTCTCGGGCGTGAGCAAGCCGCACGCGACGATGAACACGCTGGCGAAAGCCACGTCGACGATCGCGGTGGCGCGAAAGCCGTAGTGTTGCAGCACGCGCGTGGTCAAGGCCTTCATGCCGAGGTTGCCGAGCGCGCTGGCGAGCAGCAACAGCCCGGAGCGGAACGCGGACAGCCCGAAGCCAACCTGGAACAGCAGCGGCATCAAATACGGCACCGCCCCGATGCCGATGCGGGTGACGGACCCGGTGATCACGGTGACCGAGAACGTCGGCACGCGCAGCGTCGTGAAATCGAGCAGCGGATGCTCGCGGCCCGCTGCATGGCGCACGGCGAGCACGCCCAGGGCGAGGCCGGCGGCCACGAACGCGCCCGCCGTTGCCAGGCTGGAGCCTTGCTGGCTGGCCAGCTCCGTGCCGTACAGCACGAAGGTGAGCGTGGCGCCGCTGAGCAGGAAGCCGACGATATCAAGCGGCTTGGGCTCGCTCGCGCGTTCGTTGCGGATCATCATGAAGGTGGCGATCAGCGCGGCGATGCCGAATGGCACGTTGAGCAGGAAGATCCAGCGCCAGGAGGCGTAGGTGGTGATGAACCCGCCAATGGGCGGCCCCACCACAGGCGCCACGATGGCCGGCCAGGTGATGGTGGAGATGGCCTTGATCAACTGGCGCTTATCCGTGTTGCGCACCACGATCAGCCGCCCGACCGGCACCATCATCGCGCCGCCAATGCCTTGCAGCACGCGCGCCGCGGTGAACGCGAATAACCCGTTCGATGCGCCGCACAGCACCGAGGCCACCGTGAAAACAACGATCGCCCCGCCGAACACCGTCCTTGACCCGAAGCGATCAGCGATCCATCCGCTGATCGGGATAAACACCGCCAGCGCCAGCATATAGGCCGTCATGCCCAGGCTCAGGTCATTCGGCCCGACCCCGAACGACCGCGCCATCTGCGGCAACGCAGTGGCGAGCACGGTGGTATCGAGGTACTCCATGAAGAAGGTAGCCGCGACGAGATACGGCAGGAATCTCATCGACGATGACTGGGTTTGCGTGTGGTCCATGGAGCGGCGGGTGCGGGGGGTGCGTGTCTGCGCGGCGAAGCGGGCGGACCGCTTTTTGCCACCGGGAAAGCCATTTCAAGCCAGGATGGCAATCATACCGGGCATCGGCAAAGGACGTTTGCCCCGCCCGGCCCACGCTTTGGCCAGTCCATCATGCCGCGCCTGCGCGCGCCGGGTCTTCCGCCTGGCGCTGCGGCACGCGCACCGGGTCGACATGGGTCATCACATTCAGCACGTCCTGAATCTGCATGGCGGCGAGGCGCGCCTCCACCGCAATACGGTGCCCCGCCTCGACCGTCATTGCGCCATCGATCTCCAGATGCACGTCGACCAGGATCGCGTCGCCCATCTTGCGGGTCTTCAGGTCATGCAGGCCCAGCACGCCTGGCGTGGCCAGCATGGCCTGCCGGATCGCCTCGATGCTCTGCGCATCCACGGCGCGGTCCATCAGGTCATGCAGGGCATCCCAGGAGAACTTCCAGCCCATCCTGGTCACCATCAGGCCGACCACCAGGGCGGCCACTGGATCAAGCATGTGGTAGCCAAGCAGGTTGCCGCCGATGCCCACGGCGACCACCAGCGACGATGCCGCATCCGAGCGCGCATGCCATGCGTTGGCAACCAGCATGCTGGAGCGCACGCGCTCGGCCACGGCGAGCATGTAGCGGAACAACGATTCCTTTGCCGCCAGCGCGCCCAATGCCACCCACAGCGCGACACCCTTGACCGGCTGGATCAACTCGGGATGCTCCAGCTTTTGCACGGCCGACCACAGCATGCCGACGCCGACCGCAAGCAGCAGCAGGCCGATTGCCAGCGAGGCGGCGGTCTCGAAACGCTGGTGGCCGTATTGGTGGTCGGCATCCGCGCCCTTGCGGCTATGGTGACTGGCGAACAGCACCACAAAGTCCGAGACCAGGTCGGAGAGCGAGTGAATGGCATCCGCGATCAACGCCTGGGAGCCGGCCACCACGCCCGCCACCAGTTGCATGCAGGTCAGCAGGATATTCACGGCCACGCTCACCCAGGTGCTGCGCCGCGCCGCCTGGGCTCTGGCGGGCGTTTCTACCTCGGCCTCGTCGATGACCTCATCAGTTCGCATCGATGGATGACTCCTGTTGTCCGGTTAATGTCCGGTTAATGCCTTGCCGGGTAAAGCGCGGCCGCGCCCCAGCCATTCTAGCCACTCGAACAGCGCCATGCCGGCCAGCATGGCCAGCGCAAAGACTGCGCCTTGCCATGCGCCCGCGCCCAGCAGCACCAGCGCGGGCCCCGGGCAGATCCCCGCCAGCCCCCAGCCCACGCCGAACAACAGGCCACCACCAAGCAAGCGCCGGTCAATCCGGCGCGACGCCGGCAGCTGCATGGGCATGCCCAGCAGCGAGACGGCACGCCGCCGGGCGATACCGAACGCCACTACGCCCACCGCGATCGCGCCGCCCATCACCAGCGCCAGCGAGGGATCCCAGCGCCCGGCAAGGTCGAGAAATCCGAGCACCTTCTGTGGATTGGCCATGCCGGCCAGGATCAGCCCGAGGCCGAACACCAGGCCAGAGGCCAGCGAGATCAGCAAGGAAGAAAGGCGGTTCATGTCGCTCCTCATGCGCCGAGCAGGTGCCGTGCGACAAAGACCGTCGCAAAACCGGCCCCCATGAAGGCCGCGGTGGCCGCCAGCGAGCGCGGAGAGAGCCGCGACAGCCCGCAAACGCCATGCCCGCTGGTGCAGCCCGCGCCGTAGCGGGTACCCAATCCCACCAGCAAGCCGGCTACGACCAGCAGGCCAGCGCCGGCATGGACCCGGATCTCCGGCAGCGCGCCGAACAGGCGCCAGAGCAGCGGTGCCGCCAGCAGGCCAAGCACAAAGGCGATACGCCAGCCGGCTTCCGCGCGCGTTGGCCGCAGCAAGCCACCAACGATGCCGCTGATGCCCGCGATGCGCCCGTTGAACAGCACGAGCGCGGCGGCGGCCAGTCCAATCAGCAGGCCCCCGCCCAGCGCGGACCAGGGCGTGAAGTGTGTCCAGTCGATGATCATGGCCAGTGGCTCCTTCATTCAGTGGGGCAATACAGGGCGTAAAGCGTTTCGAGCACGGCCAGCGCCCGCGCATCGGCAACCGCGTAAAAAATCCGCTTGCCGTCGCGCCGCGTGTTGACCAGCCCTTCCGCGCGCAGCACACCAAGCTGTTGCGACAAGGTGGGTTGATGGATGCCAAGCAGCGCTTCGAGCTCGCCCACCGACATCTCGCCCTGGCTAAGCTGGCAAAGCAGCAGCAGCCTGTCTTCATTGGCGAGGGCGCGCAACATGGCGGTGGCGTCGCCCGCGGCGGCGCGCATCGTGTCCAGGCTCAGGGAGGGAGAAGCCGCTTGCATGGGTTCGGCAAAGGCCGGGCGAGACCCCGGCCTGCTAATCAATATACGGTTTAATATTATATTAAAAAGTATATTGATGCCAGTCGAGACCGACCTTCAATGCGACATCAACACCGGAATGTCGGCGTGGCGCATCAGGGTGCGGGTGGTGCCGCCAGTGACCAGCTCGCGCAGCCGGGCGTGCCCATAGCCACCCGCCACCAGCAGGTCGGCCTGCAAGTGCCGCACCGCCTCCAGCAGTAGTTGGCCAATCCCATGGCTGCCTTGCACGGCGTGCATGACGCTGGTGATGCCCTGGCGCGCCAGGTGATCTCGCAGGCCGGCGTGCGCACCGGGCACATCGGGCATGCCGTGGGTCGCCGAGCCGTCATGCGCGCTGGACGCCGACACCACGGTGACACGCTTGGCCAGGCGCAGCAGAGGCATCGCATCGGCCACGGCCCGGGCGGCTTCCCGCCCACCATCCCATGCGATGGCGACATGTTCGCAGGGTAGATGCCGCACGCCCGGCGGCACCAGCAGCACCGGGCGGCCGGTGTTGAGCAACACATATTCCGGGGTCTGTGCCACCAGCACGGGAATGGACTCCGGCCCGGGCAAGCGGGCCAGGACGACTACGTCCGCCACCCGCCCCTGCTGGACCAGCGCCCAGCCCACGTCGTCCTCGATGACCCGGTGGGTGAAACCCACGCCGGGCGCCGCTTCGCTCATGGCCCGATGAAATGCGGCGCTGGCTTCGGCGCCCTGCGCCAGCAACTGGCGCCGGGCCAGTTCCGCGTAGTATCCCGCCTCGTCGCCCGCGCCCCGGAACGGCTCCAGCCGCATGCCGGTGGCCGTCACCCCGATCACATGGCCGGCCGAGCGCTGCGCCAGTTCCGCAGCCAGGTTGACGCGATCCGCACAGCCGGGATCCGCACCGAGTTCGACCAGCACGGTCTTGAAATCCATGATGTTTTCCTCCGATCTGGAGACCCCTGCACACGGTTGCAGACGTTTTTCCGACTATCCGAAAATGGACTCTACTCCGTGCGCGGGGCAGCGCAAGCGGGCAATGCGGGCGAATTGCGGCAGATCAATGCCGAAAGCCTGCCCCGCGCGGCCGGCGCGCGGGACTACGCAAGCGGCGCCAGCTCGATCTGGCTGGCCATTGGCGCCAGCGCACGGATCAGCATGATGCTCATATCGGTGAACGCCAGCGTGCAACTGGCCAGCGTGCCACGCCAGTCCGCATCGGCCAGCGTCAGGTTCTCCCAGACCTCGACCGGATGCTCGGGCGGCACGCCCTGCGCCACCAGCCAGGCGGCGATATCGCTGGGCATGAAATCCCATGGGCGCGGAATCACGATGGCGTTGCGCTGGTCCGCCAGCACGTGCACCAGATGGCGCTTGAACGGCTCCAGGTCTCCGCGCCGGTGAAAGGTCAGGAAGGTGGTCTCGTCGAAGCAAACCTTGCCGCGCGCAGCCAGCACCTGGGCCGAAGAGATGCCGGGCACGGTATCCACCGGATGGCCGCATGCCCGCTCGACCCGCTCCAGGTACTGGAAACCGCTGAAGTGCATGTCGCCCATGAACAGCACCACACAGCGCCGGCCGCCATGGTGCTCGGCGGCAACCCAGGCAAGCCGCTCCACCTGGTCCTGGTATCCCATGGTGACCACCTGGGCCGCCGGCGGCACCAGCGGGCGGATGACGTCGATGACCGTGTCGAAGCCGGCCACGATGTCGGCGCCACGGACCAGTTCCGCCACGCCGTGGGTCAGGAAGTCGAGGTGCCCGGGGCCAACGCCGGCGCAGATGATCATGAAGAATCCCGGTTCGATCGATGCAAAAGGGGACGGCGCGCGCATCGCCCCGTCAAGACAGGGCGCAATTATGCCAAGCCATCGGAGCGCGAGGCCTGCGCCGAGGAACGCCTGGCGCAAAAAAAAAGTACTTCAGGATCCGGCACTGGATGCCGATAGCTGCTTCAGAGCCGAGTCAATGTCCCGCGAGCCCCCACCGGGCAAGGCAGGCACCCTCGGTCGTTAGCGACGTTTACCTCACTCATGCCAGATAGAGACAAAGCGCTCAGCATAGCCGACCCCCATCAGTTGTTCCGCAATTCGCTCGAGCAAGCCACCGATGCCGTCTTCATCCTGAACACGGACAACAAGGTGATCTTCCTGAACGCTGCTGCGGAGGCACTCTATGGCGCATCCCGTACGCAAGTCTTCGGCATGAACGTGGAGGCGCTCGTGCAAAAGCTGCCGGATGCCGACGCGCAGCGCGCCCAGCCCTTGCCCGCCGTCCGGATACTGAGGCCGGATGGCGAACTTCGCTTTGGCCATGTCGCGGAATCCAGCACCCGCCTGGGCGACGTGACACTGCGCACGCTGCTGGTAAAGGTGGCCAACCACCCGGATGCCAGCCGCGACCATCACCCGTTGCTATCCGTCATTGCCGACGAGATCGACAGTGCCGTGCTGGTGGTCGATGCCGACTGGCACATCGTGTACGGCAACGCCGGGCTCACGCGCATGCTGGGCTACAAGCCCTGCGAGCTGAGGGGCAAGACCCCGCGCGAGATACTGGCCGGCGAGTTCACCGATCCCGGCGTGATGCAACGCTTGCATGCCCAGCGCTCATCCCCGGGCGGTGAGCGCCACGAGGCTCTGGTGTATGCGCGCGACGGCAGCGCACTCTGGGTCAGCGCCACCGTGCGCCATCTGGTCAGCGCGACCGGCGACCGGCATCACGCCATCGTCATCCTCTCCGACATCACCCAGCAGCGGACCTACGAGATGCTGCAGCGAAAGGTACTGCAAGCCATGGTGATGGAGCAGCCGCTGCCCGCCGTGATGGAATTGATCTGCGAAGAAGTACAACGCGTGGCACCCGCCGTGATCGCGTCCGTGCTGCGGGTGGCCGCCGATGGGCGCCTGCACCCGCTGGCCGCGCCTGGCCTGCCGCCCGAGTATTCGGCCGCGCTGGACGGCCTGACCATCGGGCCATCCGTGGGCTCCTGCGGCACGGCCGCCTGGCTGGGCGAGCCGGTGATGGTCAGCGATATTGCCAACGATCCGCTATGGGCGGATTTTCGTGATCTTGCCCTACCCCTCGGCCTGGCGGCATGCTGGTCCTATCCGATCAAGGCAAGCGATGGCCGCGTGCTTGCCACGCTGGCCTTCTACTGCCGCACCGTCCGCCAGCCCGACGCCTTCCACCAGCAGCTGGCCGAGGTATGCGCCTCGCTGTGCAAGCTCGCGTTCGAGCGCGAGGAAGCCGCCGAGCGGATCCTGCAGCTCGACCACTACGATTCACTGACCGGCTTGCCCAACCGCAGCCTGCTGCAGATGCAGGCCGGCACCCTGCTGCTCGCGGCGCGCTCGGCCGGCACCACGCTCAGCGTGCTGTTCGTCGACCTGGACCGCTTCAAGCATATCAACGACTCGCTCGGCCACGTCGGCGGCGACAAGCTGCTGCGCGAGGTTGCGCAACGCCTTAGCGCGCACGCCGGGGATACCGCGCTGGTGGCGCGGCTGTCGGGCGACGAATTCGCGCTGGTGCTCCCCGACTGCGACCGCACCCAGACCATTGCTGCGGGCAAGCGCATCCTGGCCGCGCTGCGCCAGCCGCTGCGCATCGACCACGCCAGCATTGCGCCCTCGGCCAGCATCGGCATCAGCATGTTCCCGGCCGACGGCGATGCGCTGGACTACCTGCTGCACTGCGCCGAGATGGCCATGTACGACGCCAAGGCCGCGGGGCGCAACTTGTTCCGCTTCTTCAGCATCGAGATGAACTGGGCCGCCCAGGAGCGCCTGGCGCTGGAGTCCGCGCTGCGCGACGCCCTGCTGGCCGAGGAGCTTCATCTCAACTTCCAGCCCCAGGTGTTCCTGCGTGATGGGCGCCTCTATGGCCTGGAGGTGCTGGTGCGCTGGCACCACCCGCACTTTGGGATGGTGTCGCCGGACCGCTTCGTGCCACTGGCCGAAGACAGCGGCCTGATTGGCACGCTGGACCGCTGGGTGCTGGAGCAATCGTGCGCGCAGCTAGCTGCCTGGCGCCGGGAAGGGCTTTCCGTACCCACGATCTCCGTCAATATCTCGCCCGCCAGCTTCCGCGACCCGGGGCTGCCTGCGCAAGTGGCCGAGACCCTGGCCCGCCATGGGCTGCCCGCCCAGGCGCTGGTGCTGGAGATGACCGAAGGGCTGCTGATGGAAGACGACGCGGGCCTCGCCGCCACCGTTGCCGCCATCCACGCACAAGGCGTGCGCTTGTCCATGGACGACTTCGGCACGGGGTATTCCAGCCTGGGCTACCTCAGGCAGTTGCCCGTGCACCAGCTCAAGCTGGACAAGAGCTTTGTGATCGACCTGGAAAGCGATGCCGCCGCCCGCGAGCTGGCCAGCGCCGTCATCCGCATTGGCGACAGCCTGAAGCTCGCGGTGATCGCCGAAGGCGTGGAAAACGAAGCCCAGCGGCGCTTCCTGCTATCGCAGGGATGCCATATGGGGCAAGGCTATCTGTTCTCGCGCCCGCTGGATGCCTTGGCGGTGGCGAAATGGATCGCCGCGCCGCAGGCGGTCGAGCGGCAGCCGGCGGAACATGGGGAGCGGCATTCCCGGCGTTGAATGAAGAGGCGGTGGCGGCTTAGGCCGGCACCGCCCGCTGGCTACCTGGCGGCGGCGCGCTTTTCCAGCAACGGCTGGCTCACGCCCTGCACGCCCACCAGCCCGAGCACGGTGGTTAGCCCGACCTGGGCGCCTTCCCAGGCGTTGGTCGGGTCGTACCACTCATCGCGGGCATGGAAGCCGCCGGTCTTGCCACCGCTGCCGATGATGATGGCGGGAATGCCAAGCGACATCGGCACATTGGCGTCGGTGCT
Source organism: Cupriavidus sp. GW823-FHT07A04 (assembly GCF_058794615.1). NCBI lineage: Bacteria > Pseudomonadati > Pseudomonadota > Betaproteobacteria > Burkholderiales > Burkholderiaceae > Cupriavidus > Cupriavidus sp. GW823-FHT07A04. The sequence goes on along the minus strand of NZ_JBXAHA010000015.1, from coordinate 106,852 downwards.
GCCGCCGCGCAAACTGGGCGTGCCCTTGCCGTAGCCCTTGATGGCGCGCACCGCCGCCTGCACGATGGTGGCGTCTGGCGGCGTGCGGCCCGCCGGACGGTCGCCGATCAGCTTGACCTGGTAGGTGATCTGGCTGGCAGCGTCGGCCGGATGCCAGCGGCGGTTTTCCTCGGCAACCCCGGCCTCGATGGCCGCCATGATCTGCTTCTCGGTTTCCAGCAGCGATGGCGTAGCGTTGGAGCGGATATCCACCGCCATGCGCGCATCGCCCGCAATCGCGTTGACCGACGTGCCGCCGCCCACCGTGCCCACCGTGAATGTGGTCTTGGGATCCTCGGGCGGGCGCACGTCGCTCACCTTGGCAATGGCCCGTCCCATCGCGTGGATGGCGCTGGGCAGGCCGAAGGCGCCGAAGCTGTGGCCGCCCGGGCCACGGAACGTCACCTCATAGCGATGGCTGCCGGTGCCGAGCGACAGCACCCGGTCGCCCACGCCCGGCTCCAGCCCGACCATGCCGTCGATATCCGGGTGGTCGCGAAACACGGCCTTCATGCCGCGCAGGTTGCCCAACTCTTCCTCGCCCACGTTGCCAACGAACACCAGGTCGCCCACAGTGCGCACCTGGTTGTCGTTGAGCACCTTGAGCCATGACAACAGGACTGTCAGCCCGCGCGTGTCATCCGAGATGCCTGGCGCATAGAGGCGGCCGTCGCGCGGCTTGACCGTGACATCGGTGCCTTCGGGAAAGACCGTGTCCAGGTGCGCCGAGATCAGCAGCTTGGGGCCGTTCCCGCTGCCCTTGCGGATGCCGATGGCATTGCCCTCGGCATCGATATGCGCATCGGCAAGGCCAAGCGCCTTGAGCCGGGAGAGGAAATGCTCGGCCCGTGCCTTCTCCTTGAACGGTGGCGCGGGGATCTCGGTCAGCGTCTTGAGATCGCCCAGCGAGCGCGCGTCATCCGCCTTCACGTCGGCCAGCACCTTCTTGACTAGCGGGGCGGCTTCGAGTGTGGCGTAGGTGCGCTCCACCACAGGCGAGACCGCAGGCACGGGGATGGTCTGCGCAACCGCGTGGGTGCCTGCCAGGGCAAGCCCCGCGAGCATCAGGGAAAGCGGACGGAACGGGACGGCAACGGATTGGGGGCGTGCTTGCATGGTGGGGCGATGGCTCCGGAAAGGACATGGCGGCATGGCGAACGGCACAGGCATCGGTTGTGGCCGGGCGAAGCCATATTCTGCCAGCGAGGCGGGAGATAGTGGGCTGCAAGAAGTGGGCTGCATGAGGCATCCATGTGCCAGGCAAGGTAATTGGATTACCATTCAATACCTGGCGGCAGGCCATGCCGCGCCAGTTGCCCGCCTTCCGGCTTGCCCGGTGTCCACGCTGCATAGAGGTTTTACCGAGGGTGATGTGGTAGAAGCAACGATTGAGATGTCCAGTCCTCACGGCCTGCAGGGCCGCAGGGCCACACGGCTGACCGCCACGGCCAGCCAGTTCGAGTGCAACATCCAGCTAAGCAGCAACGACTGCGCGGCGGACGCCAAGAATGTGTCCGAGGTCATGCGCTTGTCGGCGCGCGCCGGCCTGCGTTTGCACATCCAGGCCAGCGGCCCGGACGAGTCGGTGGCGCTGCGCGTCATCTGCGCCTTGCTGACCGACTAAGCGGCCGGCCCGGCAGTCAGCGACCATGCCCATCACCTACCTGCGCAACCTCACCGGACGGGTACGCAGCCCGCACGCCAACCGGCAGCTTGCCGGCTATCTCAGCTTTGTGGCCGGCGCCACCAACGCCGGCGGCTTCCTTGCCGTGCAGCAGTACACCTCCCACATGACGGGCATCGTCTCGGCCATGGCGGACCACCTGGCGCTGGGGCAGGTCGGGCTGATCCTGGAGGGACTTGGCGCGCTGCTGTCCTTCCTGGCGGGCGCGGCCACTTCCGCCGTGCTCATCAACTGGGCACGGCGCGAGCACCTGAACAGCGAATATGCCCTGCCGCTGATGCTGGAGGCCTTCTTGTTGCTGTGCTTTGGCTTGCTCGGCGGCAACCTTGGCAATCACCAATGGCTGTTCATACCCGCCACGGTGATGGTGCTGTGCTTCATCATGGGCCTGCAAAACGCCATGATCACCAAGATTTCCCACGCCGAGATCCGCACTACCCATATCACCGGGATGGTGACCGATATTGGCATCGAGCTTGGCAAGCTGTTCTACTGGAACCTCGCCAAATCCGACGAGGCCAGGCCGCCGGTGCTGGCCAACCGGTCCCGGCTGCGCATGCTGGCCATGCTGGTGGCGCTGTTCTTCTTCGGCGGCGTCGTCGGCGCGCTGGGCTTCAAGCATCTGGGATTCAGCGCCACGCTGGCGCTGGCGGCGTTGCTGCTGGTGCTGGCGTTCGTGCCGGTGGTGGACGATGTGCGGGCCCACGGCGCGCGGCTGACCGCCTACGGGCGCAAATGGGCGCGCGAGGTATTGCGCGATGTCCATGCCCTGTGGCTGGCCGCGCGCGACCCGCGCACCCCGTGGTACGCAAAAGCCGTGGCCCTGCTGGTGGCGGGCTACGCGCTGTCGCCCATCGACCTGATCCCCGACTTCATCCCGGTGCTCGGCTACCTGGACGATGTCGTGCTGGTGCCGCTCGGGGTCATGCTGGCCATCCGGATGATCCCGCCGGACCTCATGCGCGAGCACCGGGCCGCCGCCGTTGCGGCCGGGCAACGCCCAAGCAGCCGCGTGGCGGCCGCGGTCATCATCGTGCTGTGGATTGGGGGCACGCTTGTGATGGCTGCGCTGCTCGCGCGCTATGTTCCGTGGCTCCGAAGCAACTGATTTGCGATTCCAGGCCCTGAAGGTACGCGCGGACACATTGGTTTGCATTTGGCACGGCCGGTGCTACCTACAATCGAATTGTCGGGAGGCACATCCCGCCCATCACCGAGCCAGCAACGCATCATGCAGGACCAAGCCTTACCCCCCACCGTGACCTGCCTGCAGGGCCTGCGCGATCTCGCGGCCCTGCTCACCGCAGGCTCCCTGCTCCAGTCCGCCACCTTGCAGGTCATTGCCGAGTACGAACGGCACGCCCGCACCTCCGAAGACGAGTACTGCGCCCGACGACATAGCTGGGATTAGACTCGCCCCGGCAGCGCTGCCGCTCAGTGCTTGCATGCCAGCGGTGAACGCACGCCGCCGTCGCGCACCAGTGGCAGGATGGTTGGCGCCAGCGATTTGAGCAACTGCACGGACAGCGCGCTGGTGAAGGCATAGCGCGCGGCATAGGGCTCTTGCACGTACGCCGTGACGTTGCCGAAGTAACGGTCGCCAAGGAAAAACACGAAGGTGGCCGAGCGGCTGACCACGCGTGAGGAAATCAGCCTGCCGCCTGGCCCGTAGACTTCGTAGCGATGATCGCCCGTGCCGGTCTTGCCGCCCGCCACGATGCCGCTGCCAACCAGCGCCGACTTCAGCATGCCCGCCGTGCCCGAATCCACCACGCCGATCAGCGCGGCACGCACCACCTCGGTGATATCCTCGCTCAGCAAGCGCGTGCCCTTCTGCCCCAAGCCAAAGTCAGTCGCGTACGGCGTGCCCGCCGCAAATTCCAGGCTGCGCAGCGCCGTGGCCTGCTGGCGCACGCCATTGCCCTGCACGATGCCGACCAGCTCGGCCAACGCAGCCGGCCGGTCCCCCGCCGCGCCGATCGCCGAGGCATAGGACGCCGTGATCGCGCTGAACGGATAGCCCAGGCGCTGCCACCGGCGTGCAATCTCAACAAAGGCCTGGCGCTCCAGCTGGCTGCGGATGCGGCGCGTCTGGCCGCCGGGATGGCGGGTCTTGAACAGCCACGCATACACCTCCTGGCGTTGCTCGGTGCTGTCGCGCAAGGCTTCATCCAGGCTGGCATCGGGGCGCTGGCGCAGGTAATTGAGCAGCCATAGCTCAAGCGGATGCACGCGCGCCAGGTAGCCCCGGTCATTCAGCGAAAAACTGGTCGGTCCGTATTTGCTGTACAGCTTGGCCAGCTTCTCATCGGTCAGCCCCGCCTTGGGCAGGGTGGCGAGCATGACCTTGTTGAACTGCGCCGGATCGATGTCGGGATCGATGCTGCGCAGCGTCACCGCCAGCCCCACCGGCGAGAAGTGGCGGTTCTGGAGCACGCGCCTGGCCGCTTCCTGCTGGCTCATGCCGCGATACTTCCCGTAGAAGGCACGCAGGTAGTCGCTGCCCTCCTTGTCGGCAAAGCGCACCAGGTAGGCGCGGCGTTGCGGCGCGGCCGGATTGTTCAGCCAGTCGTCGGCATCGGGATGCAAGCGATAGGTTTCGTAGCGCACGATATCGCGCATCAGGCGGATAAAGACCAGGTTCACCGAGTGCTCGAACGCTTCGCGCACGGTCATGATCTTCATGTTTTCCCAGCGCTCGAAGTTGGTGAATGTCTGCAGCCCGCCCCCGGTAAAGAAGGCCTCTCCCGCGCTGCCGGAATAGCGGCGCAGCATGGCGGCTTCCAGCATGGCGCGGCGGCTCTTGTCGGGTGCGGCGAGCAGGTAGCTCAGTACCCACTGGGTCAGCGCATCCAGCTTGGCCGGCTTGATTTCGCGCAGCTCGGCGGCGGACATGCCGGCATATTTCTCGTGGAGCTCGGAGAGGATTTCCAGATAGGTCACCAGCGTGCGCAGCTTGGCGGTGGAGCCCAGGTTCAGCCGCGCGCCGCGGTTCAGGTCGAACGGCAGGTCCAGGTTGTCGGCTTGCACGCGCAGCAGGTTGGCGCCGTCGACCTTCTCGTAGAGCGTGAAGCTGATCGCCAGCTTGCCCGGGTCGTCGCCCTCGCGCAGCAGGTTGTGGCCGTACATCCCGAAACCATGCGCGCCGTCACGCGTGCCCGCCCGCAGCAGCGCCTCGGTGACCACCCGTTGCAGGCCCGTATTGATGGTGCTGTGGGCAGTCAGGTCGAGCCGGTCCAGCTCGTAGCTGCTGCCAAGGTCAAGATAGCGCAGCAAATCGGTGCGCACCCCGCTGATGGCCTTGCGCGAGATAAATGACACCTCCGGCCGGTCCAGCGCCGGGGCGCCCAGCGTCAAGGGCTGGGCCAGCGAAGCGTCGCGCAGCCAGGGCGGAATGGCGCCGGCGGCCGAGAGCAAGCGGATATAGCTGTCGGTCAGTTCTACCAGCGTGGCTGTATCGCGCCGCAGGAAATGCGATGGCCCGCGCTGCGCAATGATCAGCGAGAGCGCTTGCTTGAACACCCGCGCCTGCCGCTGGCCGAGTTCGCCCTCGCCCTGTCCCGCGCCGGGTCCCGGCCCGGCGGCATTCGCCAGCAAGCGGTTGGCCTCGTCGAAGTCCTGCCCGTACCAGGCCCACAGGCCATCGCCCAGTCCGTTGACCTCGCCCAGGCCGGCCCGGGCCGAGAGTGGCACGGTGTTGAGGTAATCCAGCAGGATGCGCTCCCTGGCGGCCACGGTGTTCGGGCCGTCCAGGTAGGCGCGCATCGATGCGCTGGCCATCTGGCGCAGCTTTTCCTTGGGCGAACCGGTGCGGCCGGCGCGCGAATGCCGGTATTTCTCGATCTGGGTAGCGAGCGTGCTGCCGCCAGCGGCGTCGTGCTTATCGTTGAAGAAATGCACGCCCTGATCCAATGCGGCACGCGTGAAGCGCCGCACGTCCAGCGCGGGATTGCGCGTGGGAAATTCGGGATCGAGCAGATCGCGGTTCTCGATGAAGAGCAGCGCGTTCACGAGCAGGGCCGGAATGTCCTCGAAGCTGGCGTAGGTACGAGGCGGTGTGCGCCTGGCGCCAAATGGCAGGTCATTGCAGTCAAGCAGGTCCAGGCCGGCCTGGGTTTTCTCGTGATAGGGCGCGAACAGGCCGGAGTCCGTCAGTTCCAGCATGCGGTCGGACCACTGCGCCTGGCGTTCGCGCCGAAAGCCCCGCGCTTCCAGCAATTCGGTGAACTGCGGCATCCGGCTATAGCCGAAGCGCAGGTCATAGGGGCCGTCGTCCGGAAAGCGGATGCGTTCGCTCGGGCCGTCCTTTACCGCGAAGGCGACGTCTTTCGCCCGCCCGGCAAAGTAGCGCGCCTGCAACCGCGAGGTGGCAAGTTCCTCGGCAACGACGGCGCAAAGGAGGTAACCGCCCCCTACGAGCAGAGCCAATACCAGGAGCCTGGGCCAGACACGTCGACGCACGATTCAGGTCCATTTGCGAGGAAACCGGGGCTTTTCCCGGCGCGTCGGCCTATGCCGGGCGCCTGCTGGCAACGATGGCACTATTCCACCACTCTCGTCACAACGTATACCCTAGTCCAATGGGGCCTAACGCACAAAGTGCGCGTGCGCCATCCCGGCGTTTCCTGCTGTCTTCCCGCCATTTCCTGCCACGCGCCGCCGCTCCCGGCGCTCCCAGCGCTCCTGGTCCGCCTATACGCGGAACGCCGCGATAGCCTGGTTAAGCTGGCGCGCCTGGTCCTCCAGCGACGCGGCGGCAGCAGCAGCCTCCTCGACCAGCGCCGCGTTCTGCTGGGTGGACTGGTCCATCGACGCCACCGCCTGATTGACCTGCTCGATGCCGCTGCTCTGCTCGACTGAAGCCGCCGCAATCTCGCTCATGATGTCGGTCACCCGGCGGATCGCCGCAACCACCTCCTCCATGGTGCTGGCCGCGCGCCCGGCCTGGCCACTGCCCAAAGCCACATGCGCCAGCGACGTCTCGATCATGGACTTGATCTCGCGGGCCGCCCCGGCGCTGCGCTGGGCCAAGCCGCGCACTTCGCCCGCAACCACCGCGAACCCGCGCCCCTGCTCGCCGGCGCGGGCAGCTTCCACGGCGGCGTTGAGCGCCAGGATATTGGTCTGGAAGGCGATGCCGTCGACCACGCCGATGATCTCCGCGACCGTCCTGGCCGCCGTGCTGATATCGCCCATGGTGGCCAGCACATCGCCCACCACCGCGCCGCCCTGGCTAGCCACCTCGACCGCGCTGACAGCAAGCTGGCTGGCCTGGCGCGCGTTGTCTGCGTTCTGGCGCACGGTGGAGGTCATCTGCTCCATGCTAGAGGCGGTTTCCTCAAGCGAGGCAGCCTGCGCTTCCGTTCGGCTGGACAAATCCGAGTTGCCTGCGGCGATCTGCCGGGTGGCCGACGTGATCGCATCCGAGCCCCGGCGCACCCGCCCCACGGTCAGCGCAAGGCTGGCCTGCATGCGCGCGAGGCCCTCCAGCAAGCGGCCCATTTCATCGCGGCGGGTGACCTGCACCGGGTGGCTCAGATCGCCGGCCGCGATGCGGTCGAATTGTGTCAGCGCCTGCTCCAGCGGCCCAACGATGGCACGCAGCAGGAACACCGCGCAGGCGGCCGCGACCAGCAGTGCCAGCACGATCGCGGCAATCACGCCATGGCGGAAAACCCGGTACGCCACCTGCGACGCCTCGAAATTACCTGCCGCCATCTTGAGCTGGAACTGGCTCAGCTTCAGGCTGCTGTCGTTGGCGTCCCGAAACAGCCGGGACAGCTTGCCATCCATGATCTGGTCGGCCAGCGCGCGGTCCTTGGCGCGCAGCGCGGCGATGATGGCGGCGATGCCTTCGCGGTTGGCGGCCTCCCGCTTGGCCGACACGGCCACCGCGAGCTGGTCTTCCTCGCTGTCGCGCGGCAGGGCCATGAAACGCTTCCAGGCCTCGTCAGAGCGCCGCGTGAGCTCTTCGGTGCGCTCCAGCAGGCCCGGGGCTTCCGGGCTGTCCGGGTATAGCATGGCGCGGTCCAGCGCGGTACGCGCCCGGGTGAGGCTCAGGTCCGCCTCGCCCAGCGCCAGGGCAGAGGCAAGCTGGTTCGAGTAAGTAGACTCATGGGCGTCGTTGGCGGCGCGCAAGCCAAGCAAGCCGGCCACGCCCACACCAAGCGCAAGCAGGAACAGCAGGGAGACGGTGGCAATGAGGCGGGCGCGGATGGTAAGGCTGGCAAGCATGTGAAAGAGGCCCGGATAGTGAAAGGCTGAAATGGCGCGCTGGGCGGAAAACCTGTCTATCGGTGAGGTGCAACAACAACTTGAGGCCGCGCCATCGGTTGTGCGCAAGACGGCACCTGAAGGGCGAATTCAGACACCGCGATTGATTTTGCGCAAACTTTCATGCGTCCGCGCGCCGGCTTCGGTCAAGTCCGGCCAAAGCCGTCCGTTAGCCCAGTGATCTCAAACCCCTGTTCCAGACGATGATGAAAAACCTGAGCGTGCGCACTGCCCTGCTGGCAGTCCTGGTGACCTTTGCCTGCATGATCGTGTTCGGCGCGGGCGTTGGCGTGCTCGCGCTGCGCGCCGCGGACCAGGCGACCGGGCGCGTGGAGCAACTCTCCGCCAGCGCCCTGCTGCTCAACGATGCGTACAAGGACATGACCCGTGCGCGCTCGGCGCTCGCGCGCGCCTACGCTTCGGCCCGCGAGGGCAGCACTGAAGTCAACGCCAGCGCGCTCGATGCCGCCGGCAAATCGCTCAAGCACTCAGCCGAGGCGTTGCAGCGCTTCGAGGCCGCGCCCGCGCAGGAAGGCCAGGACGATGCCCAGCGCCGACAGGTCGCGGATGCCGCTCGCCGGCATGCCGGCACGGTCGAGCGAGCCCTGGCCGCCTTGCGCGCGGGAGACCCCGCCGCCTACGCGGCGATCAACGACCGCGACATCACCGCCTCCGGGGCCGAGTATTCGGTGGGCGTCGAGCGCTTCCAGGAGCAAGCGAGCCAGTTGGCGCGGCAGGAAACCGAGACCAGCAGCGCGCGCTACCAGTGGGTGGTGCGGCTCGTGGTGGTTGGCATCACCGCCGCGCTGGGCCTGATCGTGGCGGTGCACCTCGGACTGCGCGCGGCCATCGTGGCACCTCTGGCCACGGCCGCCGAGCACCTCGACCGTGTGGCGCAGGGCGACCTGAGCCATCCCGCCGCGGCCGCCGGCAACAACGAGGTGGGCCGCGTGCTCGCCGCCGTGGCGCGCATGCAGGTGGCGCTAACGCGCACTGTCAGCCAGGTACGATCCAGTTCGGACTCGGTCAACATCGGCGCACGCGAGATCGCCGCCGGTAATACCGACCTGTCCTCGCGCACCGAACAGCAATCCGCGTCGCTCGAGCAAACCGCCGCCAGCATGGAAGAACTCACCTCCACGGTGAGCAACAACACGGAAAGCGCGCGCCAGGCCAGCGCGCTGGCCGCCGAAGCGGCGCGGCTGGCTACGCGCGGCGGCGACGACGTGCGCGGCGTGGTGCAGACCATGGGCGACATCAGCAGCAGTTCGCAACGGATCGCCGACATCATCGGCGTGATCGACGGCATTGCCTTCCAGACCAATATCCTGGCGCTCAACGCCGCCGTGGAAGCGGCGCGCGCGGGCGAGGCGGGCCGCGGCTTTGCCGTGGTGGCGGGCGAGGTGCGCGCGCTGGCGCAGCGCAGCGCCAACGCGGCACGGGAGATCAAGTCGCTGATCGACGACTCGGCCAGCAAGGTGGGCGCCGGCAACGCGCTCGTCGCCCAGGCCGGCCAGACCATGAGCGAGACCGTGGATGCCGTGGGCCGCCTGGCGCGGATCATGGAAGACATCTCGTCGGCGTCGCTGGAACAAAGTGCCGGCATCGTGCAGGTCAGCCAGGCGGTGACGCAGATGGAAGCCGTCACCCAGCAGAACGCGGCGCTGGTTGAGCAGGCAGCCGCCGCGGCCGGATCGCTGGAAGCGCAGGCGCGCCAGCTTGCCGAGGCGGTAGGTGCCTTCCGGCTCGCGCCGGCAGCCTGAGGGACCGCGGCGCCCCCCAAGGCCAAGCTCAAGCCAACCTCAAGCCACCTTCACACGGCCGTGATGCCGCGCTGCAAGGTGGTCTTGAGCATGGAAAACACCTGCCGCGCCACCGGGTTGGCCGCATTGGGCCGCGCCCACAAGTAGTACGTCACATCGGGCAAGCGCGGCAGCCCGTCCTTGTCGCCCAGCACCCGCATGTCGGCGCCCAGCAGGTCGATGCTGCGCGCCGTGATCCCCAGCCCGGCGCGGATCGCCGCCTTGATGCCGATCAGGCTCGGCGCGAAATACGCCGCGCGCCAGGGCACGCCAGCCTCCTTCAGTGCATCCAGCGCCAGCTTGCGAAACAGGCTGGGCTCGTCAGCCAGGATCAGCGGCACCGTGCTGCCGCTCTCATAGGCGAAATCCGCCGCGCAAACCCAGATCGTGGGTGAGGTGCGCAAGACCAGGCCGTCCAGGCTGGTGTCTTCCCGGGTGGAAACGGTCAGGTCGATCTCCCCCCGCCGCAACGATTCCATCAGGAAGGGGCTGCGCCCCACATGGATCTCCAGCCGCAGGGCGGGCGACGCACGCGCGATATGCGACAGTAGCGGCGGCAGGATCGTGTCGGCAACATCGTGCGGCGCCCCGATCCGCAGCGAGCCTGTCAGGTCGCCCTCGCGCAGCACGCGCAGCGCCTCGTCGTTCAGGTTCAGCAATTGCCGCGCGTATTCCACCAGCTTGTTGCCATGCCGCGTGAGCTGCTTGCCACGCCCCTGCCGCTCGAACAGCACCAGCGCCACCTGCTCCTCCAGCCGCTGCATCTGCTGGGTGACGGCGGACTGGGTGCGGTGCAACCGCTGCGCCGCGGCGCCGAAGGTACCGTGGTCGGCGATGGCCACCAACGTGCGCAAGAGGTCCAGATCGAGATTACGCATTCATTAGACTTGCTTAAGTATTTTCATGGGTGATTAAGTGGTTTCAGGTGCCGGGCTTCATTAAAGTGAAACCATGCAAGGTGATGTACCACCCCGTAAACCAAGAACCATCAAGACTCAGCAAGGATTCTAGAGACATGTCGATCGCACAACAACGCCAGGCCGCCGTCGGGGAGACGATTCAATCCATCAAGGAAATCGTGGCTAGCGGTGGCGTCACCCGCGAATCGCTGGCCAGCGTGCTGGGCCAGGTGGAGCAGCTCGCGGCCAAGCCGCACCTGTGGGCGCAGAGCGAATTCGCCCCGCCGGAGGAAGGCGAGCGCCAGGCCCGCTACCTGATCGCCGAAGACCCCGACCAGACCTTCGCGCTGTACCTCAACGTGATGCGCCCCGGCAAGCGCATCCCCCCGCACGACCACACCACCTGGGCCTGCGTGGCCGGCGTGGTGGGCACCGAGTACAACGACGTCTACCTGCGCACCGACGATGGCAGCGAGCCGGGCGTCGGCACGCTGAAGCACTCGCACACGGTGGAAGTGGGCCCGGGGTCGGGCATCGCGCTGCTGCCTGACGACATCCACTCGGTGGAGATCCGCGGCGAATCCGTGATCCGCCACCTGCACATGTACGGCCGCGCGCTGGAAACCCTGACCGGGCGCACCGCCTACGACCTCGAGACCGGCCGCTGCCAGGCCATGAGCGTGGGCGTCAAGACGCGCCGCTAAACGGCACCCGGGAGGTGCGGCGCTAAGCAACCCCCACCTCCCGGCTTCAGCCGAAGCCCATATCCAACGCATTTCCAGTTGCCTCCCGCCCGCGTGCGGCCAGGAGGCCTGGCCCCCTTCTTGCCTGAACAAACGCATGCCCGCCATCCTGAACACGCCCGACACCCGCTACACCCAGGTCGACCCGGTCACCCTCAAGGCCTGGCTGCACGACCAGGACGAGATTGCCCTGTTCGATATCCGCGAGCATGGCCAGTACGGCGAGGGCCATCCGTTCTACGCAGTGCCGCTCCCCTTTAGCCGGCTGGAACTGGATATCGGCCGCCTGGCGCCCAACACCGCGGCGCGCATCGTGCTGGCGGACAACGCCGACGGCGTGGCAGCGCGCGCCGCGCAGGCCCTGTCCACCCTCGGCTACACCCGCCTGTTCGTGCTGGACGGCGGCGTGCCGGGCTGGCAGGCCGCCGGTTACGCCTTGTTCGCTGGCGTCAACGTGCCCTCCAAGACCTTCGGCGAGCTGGCCGAGCACCATTACGGCACGCCGCGCGTCTCGGCCGCGGAGCTGGCGGCCATGCAGGCAGGCAAGCCAGCTCCGGTGGTGCTTGATGGCCGGCCCGTCTCGGAATTCCGCAAGATGAATATCCCCGGCGCCATCTGCTGCCCCAACGGCGAGCTGGCTTACCGGCTGCGCGACCTGGTGCCGGACCCGGCCACGCCGATCGTGATCAACTGCGCCGGCCGCACGCGCAGCATTATCGGCGCGCAAACCCTGATCAACTTCGGCGTGCCCAACCCTGTGTTCGCGCTGGAAAACGGCACCCAGGGCTGGTACCTGAACGACTACAAGCTGGAGCACGGCGGCACCCGGCGCTATCCCGACAGCGCCGCGCCTGCCGGGCTGGATGCCGCCCAGGCCGCGGCGCAGACAATGGCGGTGCGCTTTGCGGTGCCGCGCATCGATGCCGCCGAAGCGGGCGCGTGGCTGAACGACCGCTCGCGTACCACTTTCCTGTGCGACGTGCGCACGCCGGAGGAATACCGCGCCGGCTCAGTGCCCGGCGCCCAGAACGCGCCGGGCGGCCAGTTGATGCAGGCCACCGACCAATACGTGGGCGTGCGCCGCGCGCGCCTCGTGCTGATCGATGCCGATGGCGTGCGCGCCACGGTGGTGGCGAGCTGGCTGCGCCAGATGGGCCATGACGCCGTGGTGCTCGAAGGCGGGCTTGCGGCTGCGCTTGCCTGCGGCCTCGCCGCGCCCGCCGGCCCCGTGGCGCCCTCCCATGCCTTGCCGGGCATCGATGCCAGCTCGCTGGCGGCGGGCCTGGCCGGGCGGCAGCTGCTGGCGCTCGACGTGCGCGCCAGCATGGCGTATCGCGCCGGGCACGTGCCGGGCAGCCGCTGGTCGATCCGCCCGGTGTTTGCCCGCGACCTCGCTGGCGTGCCGCGCGACACGCCGATCGCGCTCATCGGCGATGACGATCAACCGGGTGTGGCCACGCTGGCCGCCGGCGAACTGGCCGCACTGGGCTACAGCGACATCAGGCTGCTCGCCGGTGGCACAGGCGCCTGGCAGGCGGCAGGCCATGCGCTGGCAAGCGATGCCGGCGATGGCGATGCAGCAAGCAGCCTGCCCGACGCGCGCTGCATCGATTTCCTGTTCTTCGTCCACGACCGTCACGACGGCAACAAGGAGGCCGCTCGCCGCTACCTGGCCTGGGAAACCAACCTGATCGGCCAGCTCGACGCCCAGGAACTGGCCACTTTCCGCTTCGCCTGATCCGCACAGCGTCCTTTCAACATGACCCGCCATCAGCGACCGAGCCCGTCATGCAGCCACCTCCCGCCTCTCGCGGCCGGCAACGGTACGCGTGGCTGGCAAGGCGAGTCGCAAGGCATTGATTCCCATCCGGCTCGACGGTGCAGCGCCAAGGGGACGCCCCGGCACTCCGGGGACACAGGGGCAAGAGGCAACAGCCGGTACGCCACAGCGGCCAGCGGGGCCAAAGAAGCCTGCCCAGCCGCCCTTCGCTCTGACATCTCTCTACATACACAGGGGTTTTTCATGTCACGCATCAAGCAAGTCCTGACCAGCACCTTTGCCACCGTCGCCACCGTCACCCTCGCCATGGCCGGCGCCCCCGCCAGCGCACAGCCGATGGCGCCGGTCGGCGGCTTTCCCTCGCAGCCGCTGCGCTTCGTCTCGCCGTTTCCCGCCGGCGGCGGCAACGATGCCGTCACGCGCATCGTCACCACGCGGCTCGGCGAAGTGCTGGGGCAGACCGCCGTCACTGACAACCGCGGCGGCGCCGGCGGCAACATCGGCACGCGCTTCGTCGCCGAGGCCAAGCCGGACGGCTACACCCTGCTGACCTCGCAGGTGTCGGTCATGGCCGTGAACCCGACGCTGTACAGCGCGCCTGGCTTCGACCCGATCAAGAACTTCATGCCGGTCACGCAAATCAATGCGGCGCCGCTGGCCATCGTGGTGGCAGCCAACGCGCCCTGGCAGACATTTGCCGAACTGGCCACGCAGGCCAAGGCCCAGCCGCAAAAGATCACCTTTGCCACGCCCGGCAACGGCACGCTCTCGCACCTGGTCGGCGTGGTGCTGGACAAGGATGGCGGCATCGCCTTGCAGCACGTGCCCTACAAAGGCGCCGGCCCGGCCATCAATGACCTGCTGGGCGGGCAGGTGAACGTGCTGATCACCTCGACCTCCTCGGTAGCGGGCTTTATCCAGGCCGGCCGCATGCGCGCGCTGGCGGTCACCAGCCCGCGCCGCCTGGGCGTGTTCGCCAAGGTGCCGACGCTGGAGGAGCTGGGCTACCGCAATGCCCGTTTCGAGGACTGGTACGGCGTATTCGCCCCCGCCGGCACCTCGCCCGAGCGCGTGGCCTACCTGAACCGCGCCATCCTGCAGGTACTGCAGATGCCAGAGGTGGTGAAGCTGATCAACGAAGGCGGCAGCGACGTGGTGGGCAGCAAGCCGGAGGCATTCGCCGCGCAGCTCAAGGGCGACATCGCGCGCTGGTCGCAGATCGTCAAGCTTTCCGGCGCCCGCGTGGACTGATCCGGGCGCAGCCGGTGCAGGCGGCATGGCTCTTGCTGCTGCCTGCCACCACAAGTTGTCATACCAGCCGCGCCACCCTGGCGCGGCACCCCACCAGGCCAAGCCATGAAGCCCAGCATCCTTACCCACCTCGCGCACGCCGGCCGCGCCAGCGCCGTGGATGGCGGACAGCCCGTCAACCCGCCCGTGGTGCGCGCCAGCACCGTGTTGTTCGACTCGGTGGCACAGATGCGCGAGATGCGCTCGCGGCGCGGCAGCGAACGCCTGTTTACCTACGGCGCGCGCGGCAATCCCACGGCATTTGCGCTCGAAGACATGGTCACCGAGCTGGAAGGCGGCTACCGCACGCGCCTGTTTCCCAGCGGGCTGGCAGCCGCTGCGATGACGCTGCTGGCCTACCTGCGCCCCGGCCAGCACGTGCTGCTGCCCGATTGCGTGTACGAGCCGGTGCGCAAGCTGGCCGAAGGTTTCCTGGCGCAGCACGGCATCGCCGCCAGCTTCTACGCGGCCGATGGCCACGACCTGCAAGCCAGGCTGCGGCGCGAAACCCGGCTGGTGTACGTGGAGGCGCCCGGATCGCTGGCCTATGAAATGTGCGACCTGCCGGCCATCGCCGACATCGCCCACCGGCACGGCGCGCTGGTGGCGGCTGACAACACCTGGGGCTCCGGCCTGCTGTTCCAGCCCCTTGCGCTGGGCGCCGATATCTCCCTGATGGCCGCGACCAAATACCTGTCCGGGCATTCGGACGTGATGATGGGCACCGTCTGCACCCTGGAAGCCGCCTGGCCGGCACTCGCCGCAGTGGCCGACGCCTTCGGCATCAGCGTCAGCCCGGACGACGCCTACCTGGTCCAGCGCGGCATGCGCTCCCTCGGCGCGCGCCTGTCCCAGCACGAGCGCAGCGCGCTGGCGGTCGCACGCTGGCTGCGCACCCGTCCCGAAGTGGCGGAGGTCTTTTGCCCCGCCCTACCCGGTGACCCCGGCCACGCACTATGGCAGCGCGATTGCCGCGGCACCAACGGCCTGCTGTCGTTCTCGCTGCGCGCAGCAGCACCGGACGCCGCCGAACGCTTTATCGACAGCCTTGCACTGTTCGGCATCGGCGCCTCCTGGGGAGGCTTCGAAAGCCTCGCCGTGATCGCCGACATGCGCGGCGCGCGCAGCGTCACCGACTGGTCCAAGCGCGGCCAGGTGATCCGGCTGCATATCGGGCTGGAGGATGTGGACGACCTGCTGGTGGATCTGGCGCGGGGGTTCGAGGTGATTGGCGCCGGCCGGATTGCCGGGCAGGCGTTGGAGGCGCGCCTGGATATGGCGTAGTGAACCAATCTGCGCCCTGTGCTAGCATTGCATGCATTGCTAGCACAGGAGATTGACATGGCGACATTGACCATCCGGAATCTTGATGAGGAACTCAAGGCACGTTTGCGCATGGAGGCCGCGCAGCACGGCCACTCGATGGAAGAGGAAGTTCGCGCCATTCTGCGGCGTGCGCTGAACAAACCCCCTGGCCCCGGCGCATTTGGAAGTCGACTGCGCCAGCGCTTCGCAAGCCTGTCCGATCCAGGGCTCGAGCTTCCCCCGCGCGACGACCAACCGCGAGCCGCGGATTTACCCGAATGATCGTACTTGATACCAATGTGCTATCCGAATTCATGCGAGGCCAGCCAGAGCCAGCGGTAATACGTTGGCTCGACCTGCACTCACAACATGAATACGCGATTACGGCGGTGACTGTTGCTGAACTTCTATATGGCATTGCCCGTTTGCCCGAAGGGCAAAGGAAAAGCGGGCTCCAGGAAGCGGCACTCCAAATGATCGCAGACGAATTCGCGGGCATGGTGCTTCCATTCGACGAACATACGGCCCCCCATTACGCCGCAGTCGTAGCTCAGCGGGAGCGATCTGGACGGCCCGTCAGCATGGCAGATGCGCAGATTGCAGCTATTTGCCGTCACCACGGCGCCGTGCTTGCCACTCGCAACGGCAAGGACTTCGAAGGAATAGGCCTGAGCTTGGTGAATCCTTGGCTCGAGTAACATCAAGCGTGTCAGCGCAAAGACTCAGCGCTACGTCCTGACCGTGGCCCTCGCAAGCCCACCTTGCGATCCGCCGCTTCGCACAGGCATACAATGCCGGCTTTTGCCCTTGCGCCCCGCGATGCCTGCACCCCTGACCGAAAGCTACTCCGCCGTTTTCTCGCCCGAGGAACAGGAGAGCTTCTACCGTCTCATCGCGTCGCGGCGCGACATGCGGCATTTCATTGCGGGCGCGTCGGTCGATGAGGCTGTCCTGATGCGCCTGCTGCGGGCCGCGCACAGTGCGCCCTCGGTGGGGCTGATGCAGCCGTGGCGCTTTATCCGCGTCGCCGATGCCGCCTTGCGGGAAGAGATCGCCGCGCTGGTCGAGGCCGAACGGCAAAAGACCGCCGTGGCACTGGGCGAGCGCGATGGCGAATTCCTGCGGCTGAAGGTGGAAGGCGTGCGCGAGTGCGCCGAGCTGTTGGTGGTGGCGATGGCACCGGATGACGGCACCGTGTTTGGCCGGCGCACCATGCCGCGCGAGATGGCGCTGTGCTCGGCGGCCTGCGCCATTGAAAACCTCTGGCTGGCGGCGCGCGTGGAGAACCTCGGGCTGGGCTGGGTCTCGATGTTCGCGCCCGACGCGCTGGCGGCGCTGTTGCGGTTGCCCCCGGGTGGCCAGCCTATCGCCATTCTCTGCCTCGGCCCCGTGCAGGCCTTCTATCCCGCGCCGATGCTGGAGCTGGAAGGCTGGCGCCAGGGCCGCCCGCTCGCGGACCTGATGTCCACGGACACCTGGGACCGGCCGGACGCCTGAAGCCCCATCTGGCCACTCAAGGCGCCACTGACGGCTCCCGCTTCATGCAGCGCAGCACGAAAGTGGAATGGCTGTGCCGCAAGCCCGGCAGCTTGTAGAGCTTGTGGCGCAGGAATTCCTCATACCCTTCCGTGCCCGCCACCGCTACCTTGATCAGGTAATCGTATTCACCGGTGAGCAGGTACGCCTCCATCACTTCCGGCAATTCGGCCAGCGCTTCGCCGAAGCGATCCAGCATGTCATCGTCGTGCCGGTCCAGCGTGACCTCGATCAGCACCGTATCGGGCAGGCCGAGCGCCTTCTGGTTCAGCAGGGCCGCATAGCCCTCGATTACACCGCTTTCTTCCAAAGCGCGCACGCGGTTCCAGCACGGCGTGGGCGACAAGCCAACCTGCTCGGCCAGCTTGAGGTTGGAGAGCCTGCCGTCGCGCCGCAGCGCACGCAGGATGCGGCGGTCGGTTTCGTCCAGTTTTGGGGAGGTTGCCATGTCTTCTGCCTACGATAAGGAAGGAATCACCATAAACTCTACCACTCACAGATAATTTATCTCCAAATTAATCAAAACAGGAGGCAATAAAGAAACCCATTCTGGGGTGGCGCTGGTAAATTTGTCGCATGCCTTCCCGGCCACAAACCCCACTAAAACTGCCGCCGATACCATGTCAACCTTGAACCTCGCCCTGCGGCTGGACCGCACTGACCTCTTCGGCGCCGTCGAATGGACGCTGGCCAACGCCCGCCGCACCGGCCTGCACCTGATCGACCTGTGCTTCGGGCAAGCAGCCGCGCCCTACCAGCTCACATTGTCGGTCGGCGCGGAAGATGCGGACCGGCTGGACCTGTTCGTCAGGCGCCTGGAAAACGGCGTGGACGTGCTGGAGGTCTTCGAGATAGCGGCGCCGGGCGAGGGTGCCGCCGAGGCGCCGGCGCGCATCGAGGCACGGCGTGACGTGGCGGAACCTTCGCTGGCATTGGCCTAGGCCGTTGCCAAAGAACCGGTCCCGGTACGCAACCCGGCACCGCGCCCGCCTGATTCAGCGCTGCTCGAAGCTGCGCGTGAAGTAGACCAGGCCGGCCTGCTCACGCAAGCGGTACAAGGAGGCCGGGCGGCGCCCGGTCTCCTTTTGCGCGCCCAGGTCTTCCAGCAAGTCCGCCGCGAGCATGCGGGTGCGGAAAGCCTTTTTTTCGAGAGGGCGGCCCAGCACGATCTCGTAGACATGCTGCAGTTCGCCTAACGTGAACGCGGCCGGCAGCAAATGCGCGGGCAGCGACGTGTACTCGGTCTTGCCCCGCACGCGCCCGAGCGCGGCGCTCAGCAGCGTGGCGTGATCAAAGGCCAGCGCCATCCCCACGCCATCGCCCTCCACCGGCGCCCAGCGCAAGTCGGCGGCGTTGCCGCCCTTCTGCAGAGCCAGCGTGTCATCCGCCAGCAAGGCAACGTAGACATGGGTGGTGGACCATCCGCGCGGATCGCGCGTGGCACTGCCCCAACTACCTACCTGTTCCAGGTAGGGACTATTGACCCCGGTCTTCTCCGCCAGCTTGCGCAACGCGCAGCCCTGCAGATCCTGGTCGCGTTCGATATCGACAAAGCCGCCCGGCAAGGCCCATTGGCCAGGAAATGGCTCGCCGGACTGTTGCGGCCGCTGCACGAGCAGGACCTGCAGCGCCCCCGCACGGATCGTCAGGATGACCACGTCGACGGTGGTCAGCGGGCGCGGGAATGCGGCAGTGGTGGGTTTCGTCATCGGGCGGGCGTTCCTGGAAGGAGGCGGTTCAAGCGGCTCAAGCGGCTCAAGCGATTGAAGCGATTGAAGCGATTCACGCAGGATTATAGATTGACAAGTGTCTCAGCCACACTTATATTAGTGGCACAGACACACTTAATGCCAGGCGCCCGGCGCGGGCGAATCCAACACCACCACCGGAAAGGACCACCATGTTCGGCATCCGATTCATCAAGGCAGATCCCACCACCTATCTGATGCAGATGAAGAGCGGCAAGATCATCTGCGAAGGCAGCGGCCAGTCGTTCTACTACTACGCGCCCACCACATCCCTCGTTGCGGTGCCCGTGGGCAGCCAGATCCTGCCGTATATCTTCGAGCTGATCACGACCGACTTCCAGTCCGTCACCGTGCAAGGCAACCTCTCCTACCGCATCACCGAGCCGCGCAAGACGGCCGCCATGCTCAATTTCGCGCTCAAGCCGGACGGCCGCAACTACATCTCCGAGGATCCGCAGAACCTGCGCACCCGCGTGGAGGGCGTGGTGGAGGTACTGGTGCAGCAGGCCGTGAGCGCCGAAACGCTGCGCTCCGCGCTGCAGGCGTCCGACCGCATGGCCTGCCAGGTCGAAGGCGCGCTCAAGGCGCATCCAGACGTGCTGGCCCTCGGCCTGGAAATCCTGTCGTTCTCGATGGTGGCCGTCAAGCCGCGCGCCGAAACCGCGCGGGCGCTCGAAGCCGAGGTCCGCGAACAGATCCTGAAGGCGGCCGACGACGCCATCTACGCGCGCCGCAACGCGGCAGTGGAAAACGAACGCGCCATCAAGGAAAGCGAGCTCGACACCGAAGTCGCGGTGGAGCTCAAGCAGCGCACGATCCGAGAAACCCAGATGGAAGCCGAAGCCGCGGTGCAGAAGAAACAGGCGGAACTGGAGGCCAGCACCATGGAGGCACAGATCACGCTGGAGGCACGCCGCAAGGAGTTCGTGGGCCTGGAGGCCGACAACACGCGCACCACCGCCGAGGCCGAGGCACACCGTCTGGGCGCCGTGATGCAGGCCCTGCAGGGCGCCGACGCGCGCATCGTGCAGGCGCTGGCCGCATCGGGCATGGCGCCGGGCCAGTTGATCGCGCAGGCCTTCGGCGGGATTGCCGACAAGGCCGAAAAGATCGGGCAGCTGAATATGTCGCCGGAACTGCTTCAGTCGCTGCTGGCACCACAGAGCAGCGGCCGCGCAAAATAACCGAAGATCTGCGCAGCTTTAAGACGCTTTAAGACGCTTCAAGCGGGATTAAGCAGTTAAATGAAAAAGGAGCCAGAACAATGAGCGCAACCGCCGATCGCAAGGTAGTGCTGGTGACGCGCAAGACACGGCTGGAAGAGCTGCTGGCGCGCTACCACTCGCTGGCGCAGGCACGCTTCTACCTCGAACACCTGGGCGCGGACATTACCGATTACCAGCGTGAGCACGACACCTATCTTGCCGCGCGCGAACAGGTGGCAGCCGTGCTGTCGCGCTGCCTGCGCCGGCAGGTGGTGGACCGCCAGTTCCTGCCCAACTTCCTGTTCGGCCCGGAAGACATCGTGGTGGCGCTGGGCCAGGACGGCCTGGTTGCCAACACCATGAAATACCTGAACGGCCAGCCGCTAATCGGCGTGAACCCGGATCCGGCGCGCCACGACGGTGTGCTGCTGCCATTCAAGGTGGGCGACCTGGCGCGCGTGCTGGCCGAAGCCATGCAGGACCGCCGCCCCGCGCGCCCGGTCACCATGGCGCGTGCCGAACTATCGGACCAGCAGGTACTGTACGCGGTCAACGACTTCTTTATCGGGCCGCGCAGCCACACCTCGGCGCGCTACGAGATCCAGCTCGGCGCGCGCAGCGAGGTGCAGTCGTCGAGCGGCGTCATTGTCTCCACGGGACTTGGGTCCACTGCCTGGCTCAAGAGCATCGTCACCGGCGCGCGCGCCATTGCGCAGCCAGACGGTGGCGCCGAAGCCGCGTATCAACCCTTGCCATGGGATACCGACCGGCTGGTGTTTGCGGTGCGTGAGCCCTTTCCGAGCCGCGCCAGCCAGGCCACGCTGGTCTACGGCAACGTGCCACGCGGCGAGCAGATCGTGCTGCGCTCGCTGATGCCGGAAACCGGCGTGATCTTCAGCGACGGTATCGAAGCGGATTTCCTGCAATTCAACGCGGGCACCGAGGCCCGCATTGGCGTGGCCGAGCGTAGCGGGCAGCTCGTGCAGTAGGGCCGCCCCCTTATTCGCCCTCCGGCAGCAGTTCGATCCCATCCAGCTCGGCCGCGCAGGTATCGCGCACGATGGAGACAAAGTCGCGCACATAAGGGCGCTGCGCAAGCGGCGCCGGCGTGGTGGCATAGAGCTCGCTCCACAAACCCTTGGCGCCGATGCGCTTGGCCAGCACGTAATCGTGGTCGACGTAGTTCTTCACGCCCCAGTTGGGCAGCGCTGCCACGCCGCGGCGGCTGGCCACCAGCTGCAGCACGGCCACCGTCAGCTCCGCCGTGCGCCGCTGCAGCTTGATGCCGGCGGGCTCCAGCACTTCGCGGATCAGGTCGATGCGCTGCTCCGGCACCGGGTAGGTGATCAGCGTTTCGCCGTCCAGGTCGGCCGCCTCGATCCGGCGCTTGTTGCGCAGCCGGTGCTCGTTGGCGATCACCGCGAGGATCTCGAAGCGGAACAGCGGCGCCACCGCCAGGCCGCGCTTGGCCGGCGGCATCGAGCCGATCACCATGTCCGTGCGGCCCTCGGCCAGCAGCGCCAGGGGATCGGCGTGGAAGCCCGCCACCAGGTCCACCTCCACCTCCGGCCAGCGCCGGCGGAACTCGTCCATCACGGGCATCAGCCAGTCAAAGCAGGTATGGCACTCCAGCACGATGCGCAGCTCGCCGCGCGTGTCGCCCTTGAGCCGGGCCAGGTCGCGCTCGGCCGTGCTGATGGCCGCCAGCGTCTCGCGCGCCAGCACCAGCAGCCGGTCGCCGGCCGGCGTGAAACGCAGGCCCTGGCGGGTGCGGTCGAACAGTGGCAGGCCGTAGTGCGCCTCGATGCCTTTGATCTGATGGGACAGCGCCGATTGGCTGACGTGCACGCGCTCCGCGGCCGTGGCGAGCTTGCCGGATTCGGCGATCGCTACCAGCGAGCGCAGGTGCCTGACTTCGATCACGGCTTGCTCCTGGAATGTGAAGAACGGCGCCTGGATGGCATGATATGAAACTGATTCATACGTTGATTAAATCTTATCGCTTGATTCATTTTACGCTGGATTCCACACTGGGCGCCATCGTCACATTCCCAATATCCCAATACGGAGCACTGCATGGCACGCACTCATATCGCTGGATTTCCGCGCATCGGCGCCCAGCGCGAACTGAAATTCGCCCAGGAGGCGTTCTGGCGCGGCGAAACGGACGAGGCCAGCCTGCGCCAGGTAGCAGCCGGCCTGCGCCAGCGCCACTGGCAGTCGCAGGCGCAAGCCGGGCTGGACAGCGTGGCGGTGGGCGACTTCGCCTACTACGACCAGGTGCTGGGCCTGAGCGCCTTGCTGGGCGCCCTGCCCGCGCGTTTCGGCTTCGACCCGAAGCAGCTGAGCCTGGCGCAGTATTTTGAGCTGGCCCGTGGCAACAAAGGCCAGCCGGCCATGGAAATGACCAAGTGGTTCGACACCAACTATCACTACCTGGTCCCGGAACTCGGCCCCGACACCCGTTTCGACGGCGGCGTGGACTGGTTCTTCGACGAAGTGGAAGAAGCGCTGGCGCTGGGCCTCAAGGCCAAGCCGGTGCTGATCGGGCCGGTCACCTACCTGTGGCTGTCCAAGACCCACGTGGACGGTTTCGACCGCCTGAGCCTGCTGCCCAGCCTGGTGGCCGCCTATGGCCGCATCCTGGCCCGCCTGCGCGAACGCGGCATCGAATGGGTACAGATCGACGAGCCCGCACTGTGCCTGGACCTGGAGCCGGCATGGCTCGATGCCTATGACGGCGCCTATGCCGAACTGGCCAAGTCCGGCGCCAAGCTGCTGCTGGCCACCTACTTCGACAGCGCCGCCGACCACGCCGCACGCGCCGCCGCCCTGCCGGTGCAAGGCTTCCACATCGACCTGGTGCGCGCACCGCAGCAGCTCGACGCCTGGCGCAAGGTGCTGCCGGCCGGCGCGGTGCTGTCCGCCGGCGTCATCGACGGCCGCAACATCTGGCGCACCGACCTGCGCCGCGCGCTGGCCGCGCTGGCACCGCTGCATGCCGAACTGGGCGAGCGCCTGTGGGTCGCGCCGTCTTGCTCGCTGCTGCACGTGCCGGTCTCGCTAGAGGCCGAGCGCAAGCTCGATGCGGAAATCAGGACCTGGCTGGCCTTCGCCACCGAGAAGCTGGCCGAGGTCAGCGTGCTGGCCCGCGCCTTGAACGAAGGCGAGGCGGCGGTCGCCCCCGAGCTGGCCGCCGCCGATGCCGCGCTGGCCTCGCGCCGCAGCTCGCGCCGCGTGGTCAACCAGCAGGTGCAGGCACGCGTCGCGGCAGTCACCGCTGCCATGGCCCAGCGCAAGAGCCCGTTCCAGACCCGCATCGAACGCCAGCGCGCCGCGCTGCAGCTGCCGGCACTGCCGACCACCACCATCGGCTCCTTCCCGCAAACGCCGGCAATCCGCCAGACCCGTGCCGCCTACCGCCGCGGCGAGATCGGCGCGCTGGAATACCTGCAGCGCATCCGCGGTGAAATCGAGACCGCCGTGCGCAAGCAAGAAGCGCTCGGCCTGGACGTGCTGGTGCATGGTGAAGCCGAGCGCAACGACATGGTCGAGTATTTCGGCGAGCAGCTGTGCGGCTACACCTTCACCGAAAACGGCTGGGTGCAAAGCTATGGCTCGCGCTGCGTCAAGCCGCCGGTGATCTACGGCGATGTGTATCGCCCCGAGCCGATGACAGTGGAAACCACGCGCTATGCGCAATCGCTCACCGAGCGTCCGATGAAGGGCATGCTCACCGGCCCCGTCACCATGCTGCAATGGTCCTTCGTGCGCGACGACCAGCCGCGCGCCACCACCACGCTGCAACTCGCGCTGGCGATCCGCGACGAGGTCTCGGACCTGGAACAAGCCGGCATCCGCATCATCCAGATCGACGAGCCCGCGCTGCGCGAAGGCTTGCCGCTGCGCAAGGGCGACTGGGCCGCGTACCTGGACTGGGCCGTGCATGCGTTCAAGATCTCGGCCGCCTCGGTGGCGGATGAAACGCAGATCCACACCCACATGTGCTACGCCGAGTTCAACGACATCCTGCCCGCCATTGCCGCGCTGGACGCCGACGTGATCACCATCGAAACCTCGCGCTCCGCCATGGAGCTGCTCGAAGGCTTCGGCGAGTTCGACTACCCCAACGAGATCGGACCGGGCGTATACGACATCCACTCGCCGCGCGTGCCTAGCGTGGAAGCCATCACGCACCTGCTGGAGCGCGCCTGCGAGGTGATTCCGCCGCAACGGCTGTGGGTCAATCCGGACTGCGGGCTGAAGACGCGCGCCTGGCCCGAAACCGAAGCCGCGCTGGCCAATATGGTCGCCGCCGCGCGCAGTCTGCGCGAGCAGATCGGCAAGGACAGCGCGACCAAGTGGCAGCGCGCCACCCGCCGCACCGGGCTGGGCTGGCACGCGGCACACCAGGGCGCCGCGCACGCAGCGGGTTGCGTCGATTGCGCTAACCAGGCAGCCTGATCCGCGCCCAGTCGGGTCCGATCAAGTCCTACCAAGCCAACGGGCCGGCATGCATCGCATGCCGGCCCGTTGGCCGTCTTACTTTCTCTTGCACGCAAAGCGGCAAAACGCCGCACCGCGACGGACAGACTGCCCCGGGCGCACGTTGCGGCACTGTGTCACATAGCGCACACCAGGCTTCCCTCCGTATCGTACGCGGCTATCCAAGCACGGTTAAAAGGCGCGGCCCAAAGCAGGCTTGGCGCCACAAGGGAAATCATGAAACGAGCCAGACACTGGAAGCAGCGCGCCGCCCTGCCCGCCGCCGCCTTCACCACATTCACCACATTCACCACCGCCGCGCTCGCACAGGCCAGCGCGCCCGCCACACCCGATGCAGCTGTCACGTTACCTGCGGCGACCGTTACGGCCAAGGCCCCAGGCTCGCTCACCGCGCCGAACGTGCAGCAGCAACAACAGGCACTGGACCAGACGGCCGGCTCGGTCGGCTTTGTCGACGCCGCGTCCTACAGCGACACCTACGCCAGCAATCTGCGCGACGTGCTCAAGGATGCGCCCGGCGTGTATGTGCAGGAGCGCTACGGCCAGGAACTGCGCCTGTCGATCCGCGGCTCGGGCGTTGCGCGCGGCTATCACGCGCGTGGCCTGGATCTCCTGCAAGATGGCGTGCCCACCAACTTTGCCGACGGCAGCGGCGACTACTACCAGATCGACCCGCTCGGCCTGAGCGCGGCCGAGATCTACAAGGGCGGCAACGGGCTGGCCTACGGTACCACCACGCTGGGAGGTGCGATCAACTTCACCACGCCCACCGCGCTCACCGCCGATGCGCCCAACCAGGTGCGCGTCGATGGCGGCAGCTTCGGCACGGCGCGCGCCAGCGGCCAGGTCTCGCGCCAGATCGGCGCCTTCGACTTTCTCGCCAACCTGAGCGTCAACCACTCGGACGGATTCCGTGCGCACGAGCGCGGCCAGTACGAGCAGTTCAACGCCAACTTCGGCTATCGGTTCAGCCCGGCGGTGGAAACCCGTTTCTACGTGGGCGCCTATATCGTCGACCAGCAATTGCCCGGCGCGCTGTCGCTCACCGATGCGCTGAACAATCCGAAGAAGGCCGCGCCGGCCGCGCTGTCCGGCGACCAGGCGCGCAACACCCGCACCGAGCGCGTGGCCAATGTCACCACCGTCAAGCTCGACAGCGGCCAGCTCGATGTCAGCACCTGGGTCATCCACAAGAGCCTGTACCACCCGATCTTCCAGGTCATCGACCAGGACTACTGGACCTATGGCTTCGCGCCGCGCTACACCGGCACCCAGACCATCGGCGGCCTGCGCAACCAGCTCATCGTCGGCGCGCGCTTCTTCGGCGGCAACAACGATGCGCGCCAGTACGTCAACAACGCCGGCAACCGCGGCGCGCAGACGCTTAACGCCGCGCAGGATGCGTACAACTACGAGGCCTATCTCGAAGACCGCCTTTACGTGACCCCCACCATCGCGCTAATGGCCGGTGCCAAGGCCTACCGCAATGTCCGCCGCTATCAGGACTACGGTGGCCTGCCGGCCAATCCCACGGCCAAGTCCGAT
Organism: Cupriavidus sp. GW823-FHT07A04; assembly: GCF_058794615.1. Classification (NCBI taxonomy): domain Bacteria; kingdom Pseudomonadati; phylum Pseudomonadota; class Betaproteobacteria; order Burkholderiales; family Burkholderiaceae; genus Cupriavidus; species Cupriavidus sp. GW823-FHT07A04. Next base: position 80,497 of record NZ_JBXAHA010000015.1, on the reverse strand, counting down.
AGCGCCACCTACAGCGGCGTGAACCCGAAATTCGGCGTGCTGTGGGAGCCGGTGCCTGACGTGCAGGCATTTGCCGACATCACGCGCAGCGCGGACGTACCCGACTTCACGGACCTGAGCCAGACCATGGCCACCACCACCCGCTTTGTGCCACTAAGCGCGCAGCGCGGCTGGACACTTGAGCTGGGCACGCGGGGCAAGCGCGAACGGTTCTCCTGAGACGTGACGGCCTATCGCTCGCTGGTGCGCGACCAGTTGCTGCAATACACCACCAATCCGAATATCCCGGCCGCTACCTTCAACGCCAACCGCACCACGCTGCAAGGCGTGGAGCTCGGCGTCAGCGGCGACGTGCTGCAAAACCTGTTCGGCTCCGGCGACAAGCTCACGCTGTCGCAACTGTGGAACTACAGCGACTTGCGCTTCGACAAGGATCCGCAGTACGGCAACAACCGCATCGCCGGCATACCCGAGCACGTGCTGCGCACCACCATTGCCTACAGCCGCGCGGCCGGGCTGCGCGTTGCCGGCACCATCGACTGGGTGCCGGGCGGCGCCTATGTCGACTACGCCAACACGCTGCGTACGCCTGGCTACGTGCTGTTTGGCCTGCAGGCCAGCTACGAATTCCAGCGCGGCGTGACGGTGTTCCTGGATGCACGCAATCTCGGCAACAAGCGCTATGTGAGCGACTTCAGCACCGTGGCCGATGCGCGGACAGCCAACACCGCGGTGTTCTATCCCGGTTCAGGCCGCGCGCTCTATGCCGGCGTCAAATACAAGTTCTGAGCCTGCGCCTTGTCATGAAAAAAACCCGCCTCGGCGGGTTTTTTTCATGACAAGGCGCGGCTTGGGGCCCGCAATCACTCCACCCGCATCACCGGCGGCGTGCTCCAAGTGCCGTCCAGCATCACCTGCCGGGGCCAATACACCCGCATCATCAGGTTGAAGCCATCAGGCGGCGCCGGCAGCCAGTTGACCACCCGCTTGCCCGCTGGGCGCGCATTCTGAATATAGATATCGAGCGAGCCGTCACGGTTGTACCGCAGCCGGTCGCGGTCCCCGATGGCATAGCGGTTGAGCGGATTGGCGACAAACGCCTGCTTGTCGTTATAGAGCGTCAGTGACCAGAAGGCCATGCTCGGCGGCATCTGGCCCTTGTTGAAATGCATCACGTAGCGGTTTGCCCCGTTCAACGGCTTGCCGGCGGCGTCGACCCGCGTGCTGGGATACAGCGCGTCCGCCGGCAGGTTGGCGCCAAGCCCAACCCAGGCCACCAGCGCGCGCTTGCCGTAGGCCGTGCCGTAGTTGCCGAGATCCCGGTGCACGGTCCATTTGCCGTCCCCTTCGCCGCCACCGCGCTTGGCCATGGCCACGATACCCGCCAGGGCAGCGGTGGCGCCCTCCTGCACCGCGCGGGCCGTCGATGGCTCCAGCGCGGTCACGGAGAAGGGCATGCCCGAAACGATCCCGAACTGCTTGATCGATTCCACCATGGCCGCATCGGCCGCGGCCGGAGGATTGGCCGGCAGCAGTTCGGCGAAACGGGTGAAGAACGCCTGCGCGTCCATCGCCGCCACCTGCTCAACGGGCGGCGTTTCCACATCCACCGGAACCGCTTCGGGCAGCATCGCCTCGGCGGGCTTGGGCCGCGCCTTGCCGCTACGCTGCAAGGCGGAGAGCGGCGCCAGGCGATATTGGTCCTGCAGGCGGCGGACCGCTGCGTAATCCTGCTTGCCATTGGTTTGCGTACGGCCGATCAGCCACACCATCTCGGTCGGCGAGCGGATTTCAGTGACCCCTGGCGGCAAGGTGCCGTTCCACATCGGCCCCGTTACGGCGTAGACCGCTTTTTTGGTGCCCGCGGTGCGCTTGCCCGGCGACGCGAAGACGTTGGTCCAGGCGTCCATCAGCGGCATCAGGTAATAACGCCCGTGCGTGTCGGGCAGCGAGAGGATCACCGGGCCGCCGGACAAATCCAGCCATGCCGTCGAATAGAGCGTATCGGCATTCGGGCTGACGACGTCGGTGAAGGTGGCATCCGGGAAACTGCGCTTATGCGAGAAGGTATTGGCCGGCACGCGGGCACTCATGACCTCACGCGTGACATCCATCAGCACCAGCGGATAGGCGTAAACAAAAATCTGGGCAGATAAAGCCTTGATCGCCCCATCGGACGGCGGCGAAGCTGGCTGCGGCGCCGCGGAAGTTTGCGGGCCCGCGGCGCAGGCAGACAACAGCAGACCGAGCGCAAGCGCGCTCGCAATTCGGCGTAGCGAAATAATCATGACCCCGGTTCCTCGTCGGAATGGCTACCTTCCATGCAATTTTCGCCGACGAACGGGCGACATCGTTGCACAGAGGCGCGTCTATTTTCCCGAGCGATGATGTTCCCGGCAACCGGAGTTGTCAATTGAACAACGGTAAACAGTGAGGGCAAACGCACCAACGCCCACCAACGCTGCCCCCAAGCAATGCATTTGACTGGAAAGCTGATGGTCCGGTGCAGCCTCTCATTACGGCTGCGCTTATCTTGGAAATTACCTTGGCGATTACCTTGATGATTATCTTACCGATAAGAGCCGTCTGATGAAATTAATATGACCAAGCCCCTGGAATCCATTATTTTCCCAACACATTCGGCCTGGATCGCTGCCCGGCAAAGCCGGAGCCTGAGCGCGTGGGGCTGCGGCGCGCACCCGTACGCGCAACATCCAGAAGTGCATGACAAAGCGCACAAGCGAAGCGACTCGGATTGTGTCGTCTGGCGGATCTGAAAGTAGTTTTGTCCGTTCGGTAACGCTCGGAAGCCGTAGATTCATAACACCGGACATGGGACCGCCCGCGTTTTCTTCCCTGGCAACGCCAATCGATGCCAGCGGCGGCCTGCGCAAGATCATCAGGAGGAAGGCCGGCAACGCGAGCCGCGCCTCGTCCGGTAGCGGCGGGCCATTTGTGGCCGGCCGCAACATATCGCCCCCTTCCCGGCCCTTGCACTGGCCGGAGTGGAGCGGGAAGCGGAGCAACATGCGATGCATGACTACGACATCGACGCGGAGCCGCCCGGGCTCCAGGTATTCGAAGGCGTCGTGACTCGACATCTGCTCGACGAGATCAATGCGGCAATCGACGCCAGCCGGGAAACGTGGCGGCCGGCGGATGGCCGCCGCGCCACGCAGGCAGCCGTGCAATTTGCAGACATGCTGCGGCAAAACGAAGGCTTTCAACTGGCGGAACGGCAGGCCTGCGAGATCTCAAGACGATGGGCACGCAAGGCCGGCTGGGAGCTCAACGGCGAGCCGCCACTGTGCGTGCTGCGCTGTGTCAATAGCGGCTTGCCCGCCCAGAGCCACCTGCGGCATTACGACTCCCATATCCTGACGCTGCTGATTCCGCTGCAAGAGGCGCAGGCCACCCAGGAAAACGGGGACCTGATCATCTACCGGCGCCAGCGCCATGCGGTGACGGCCATGTCGAATATTGTTGCGAAGATCCGGCTGATCCTGTTGCGTAACCTGCCGTTCGTCATCCGCCGCGCGCAGACCTTCCGCCATCTTGCCGAGCACCAGTGCGACCGCATCGCCTGTGTGCCGGGCAATGTCTATGCGTTCAACGGCTTCGTCACGCTGCATGCCAACCTGCATGCCGAGGCGGGCGAGCGCCGCTCATTGATCGTCCACTATTATGATCCCGGCCTGACCGCCGGGCTCAGCACGGTGCCGCGCGCGTGGCGCGCGTTGCGCGACCGGCTGCTTGACGCGTTCCAGCACACCAGGCCGCGGGCCTGAAGCCACGCCCTCCTGTCATCCCCCATCGGTTCCGCTTGGGCGCCCGGATCATTTCGCCGATACTGGGTAAGCGGGTCGTCGCCCCAGCGGCGCCAGACTGCGAATTGCATCTACGCGATCGATGGGACCGTCATGGCAACTGGCAGTGCGATGCTGGGCAAGCACCCTGACCTGTCGGCTGCGCAGGTTTATCTCTTCGCCTTTACCCTGGGCTGCACCACCGGCGTGGACTTCGTGGCGTCGTCCATGATGGGCGTCGCGGGCACCCATATCCGGGGTGGCATTCACGCCTCGCCTGAGGACTTTCTCTGGAGCCTCACCTCCTATGCCGCCGCGGCCACCGTTGCCAACCTGGTGCTGCGGCGCATCGCGCAGGACATCAGCTATCGCGGATTTACCCTGCTCGGCCTGCTCATCGCCACCGTGGGCGCCGCGCTTTGCGCCGTCTGCAATACACCGCTCGAACTGAGCCTGGCGCGCGCGGTGCAGGGTCTTGGCGCGGGTGGCCTGTTCACCGCGTCGCGCATCATCATCCAGCTGGCAGCCGCCCGTGAAGAGCGCCGGCCCCTCTTCCTGGGCTTCAACGCCGGCGGCATGGATTGGGTGACCGTCATATTGCTGGGCATGGGCTTAGCGCAGCGCGCGCTGCGCTAAGCCGCTTCAAAGAAGGTGGCGGGAGGGGGCGGAGGACTCAGCGGCGCACGGAATTGCGACGTAAGTATGGATGCCGGACCGGCAAAAATCCCCCGAAGTGGCGGGATTGTGAGCGAACGAATGGGTTCTACAATGCGGCTGCGCGGGGCATACGCTTCGCCAGGCGAGCCGCACAGGAAGCACAACCATGACGCTTTATCTACTCGGATTCCTATTCTTCGAAGCCTTGTGGTTCTTCCCGTTCAGGAAGGTATTCAAGGCTGCCCATTTTGGTCCCCTCTACGCGTATCTGGCGCTGCTGCCGTTCATCGGGCCGCTGCTGTGCATCTGGATTCTCGCCTCACGCCCCTGGCCCCTGAAATCCAAGCTGGTCCGCTCGTTCTCGCAGGCGTAGCGCGTGCGGCGGGCCGCGTGACCCAATCAGAAATCGTGGTCCCCCAGCATGACGGGGTTAATAGACGGGTCGGCAGACCACTTCTGCAAGGCCACTTCCTGGATGCGGTCGAGATTACGCTCGAAAATATCCAGGTGGCTGCCAATCTGGCCCTGAGCCAGTTCATCCAGCGCCGAGCGCGAAACAAAGCCGCTGCTGTCCACGCCGTTTGCCACAATGGAAAAACCGATTTGCTCGCCATCGTCGGACGGGGCCGGATTGAGTATCAGGAAGGCTGTCGACATCGTTAGCTCACGTTGATTCGGAGGCTGGATCGTAGCATGAGCGACTCCGCGCGATCGAGATGCACAATCGGCGTCCATGCACGCCGTCATGGGAAGGGTATCGCCCGATTCCATGACCATCCCCTCTTCCATGAGTATCTTCCTTGCGCACTAAAGAGCACATGAATGTGCATCACCGCCAGGAGACAAAAACATGGATCGTCGTCATTTCCTTACCACCGCGGTTGCAGCCGCCGCGCTCGGCGCAGCCCCCGCCTTTGCCAATGGCTGGCCAAGCCGCCCGCTGCGCCTGGTCGTGGCCTACCCTGCTGGCGGCGGCACCGATGTGGTCGCGCGGCTGTTCGCGGACTTCCTTGGCAAGGCCCTTGGCCAATCGGTCGTGGTCGAGAACAAGCCGGGCGGCGCGACGATTCCCGCGACGCTCGACGTGATCCGCGCCAAGCCGGACGGCCACACGCTGCTGATGACGCTCGGCTCCTCGGCCACTTCGGGTGCCCATATCAACAAGGTTCCCTACGACCCGCTCACCGACCTGACCGCGCTGGCCGAAGCCGCACGGGCACCCGTCCTACTGGTCGCCACCAGGAACGCGCCCTTCTCCACGCTGGCGGAGATGATCACCTACTCCAAGAGCGCGAAGTCGCCGCTGCATTCGGCCTCGTATGGTCCGGGCACATCGTCGCACTTTGGCCCGCTGCTGCTGAACAAGCTATCTGGCAGCCGGCTCGAGCCGGTGTTGTACAAGGGTTCGGCTCCTGCCACGCAAGACCTGGTGGGTGGCGTGGTGCCGGTAATGATCGACGGGCTGACCACCGCCGTGCCGCTCTATCAGTCGGGCAAGACCAAGGCGCTGGCCATCACCACGCCCGAACGCTCCGACATGGCGCCGGGCGTCGCCTCGTTCCGTGAACTGGGGTTTCCGGGCATGGAGCAATTGAGCGGCTACTTCGCGCTGTTCGGCCCCAAGGCCATGCCGGCGGACGTGGTTGGCGCGGTCTCGGCGGCGATCCAGAAGGTGCTCGCCGACCCGGCCTATCACAAGCGGCTGTTCGCGGTCGGCGTGCTGCCGCCGCAGGCCATCACGCCGCCCGCCTTCGCCGCGCAGGTCAAGGCGGACTACCTGCGCTGGGGCGAGTTCATCAAGGAGATCGGATTCACCATCGACGCTTGACCGGCAGCGCGGCGACTGCCGTGCGCCGCGTCGGTGCCGCGTCAGAGCCGCGCGGCAGCCGCCGTGAGCCAGGCCGCGGTCTGGTCGGGAAATGTGACCGGCAACATATGGCCGCCAGGGACAAGTTCGAGATCCAGCGCCGGCAGCTTGTCCTTCATCGCCTTGCCCTGCGCCTGCCAGTCGAGCACGGCATCCCCGGTCCCGTACAGGATGCTGATCGGCAAGGCCAGCGAGGCATAGCGCTGCGCCATGGATGGCAGGTCCTCCTCCACGCTGACCATATCCGTCGATGTGGCATAGAAGCTGCGCGGCCTCAGGCTGAGAAGGCCGCCGCCTACGGTGCCGAAATCCTGCGGCGGCCGGTCGGGGCTGAAGACCAGTTCAACCATGGTCTTGCCGCGCAAGATAGATCGTGGGATCGCCCACGTCCACGCGATCACACGGCGCATGGTGGCTGAGGAAATCGACAGCGTACGGAACATGGGCGGCACGCCCTCCACCGGATGCGTCAGCGGTGCAATCAACGCCAGTCCGCCGACCGTGCCGGGATGATCGAGCGCGACGCCAAGCGCCACCGCGCCACCCAGGGAGTGCCCGACCAACAGCGGATTCTGCAGGTCTAGCGCACGGATGAACTTGGCCACGACGGTGCTCTGCACGCTCAGGCGGGCCGACATCGCCGATGGCCGGGTCGAATGGCCCGAGCCGGGCCGGTCGACCAGGATCACACGGAACCGGCCGGTCAGTTTTTCAAGCAGCGCGTAGGAAAAATTGCCGGTCTGCCCCCCCAGCCCGTGAACCATCACGATGGCCGGGCCCTCGCCCTTGTCGATGTAATGGAGGCGGGCGCCATCGATCTCGATGAACTTCCCCTTGGGCGGCAGCGCATTTTCCACCTTGCGCGCAATCAGGCCGGAGAATGCCACCAACCCAAACAGAACGACGGCGCCCACGGCGACGCAGGCAATCAATATGGTCATTGTGTATGTACCTTCACCCTTGAAATTCAACCTTGACGTTCAACCTTGACGTTCAACCTTGACGTTCAAGCATTATCCATTAGCCATCCACCGAGGCAGCCGTGCCCGCGCGGCCGAAGGCCATCTCGCTGTCTTCCACCTTGCCGAACTTCAGGGCCATCAGGTCGAACAGGTAGTTCTGATGCACCTTCCACGGCCGCCTGGAGCCCTGCTTGGGCAAGATGTTGCTGGCCCGCTGGACATAGCCGGAGCTCAGCGAGAGCGAAGGCTCCTCATCGGATGCCGGATCTGTGCGGCGCGGCGCGCACCAGGCATGGCCCTTCGCGTCCATATGATTGATCAGGCGGCACACGTAGGTCGACGAGAGCTCGGCCTTCAGCGTCCAGGAAGCGTTGACATAGCCCATGGCTACCGCCAGGTTCGGCATGTCGCTATACATCATGCCCTTGTACATGAAGGCCTGCGCCGGGTTCATCGGGGTGCCGTCCACCTCGATCTTCATCCCCCCGGCCACCTTCAACTGAAGCCCGGTAGCCGTGATGATGACATCCGCGTCGAGCCGCTCGCCGGAGCGCAGCAGCAGGCCAGTCTCGGTGAACGACTCGATCTGGTCTGTGACCACCGAAGCCTTGCCTGAGCGGATGGACTTGAACAGATCCGAGTCGGGCACCAGGCAGAGCCGCTGATCCCATGGCTTGTAAGACGGCGTGAAATGCTTGTCGATATCGTAGTCCGGACCAAGTTGCGCGCGCACCCCCTTGAGGATCTTGCTCTTGACCAGGTCCGGCTTCTTGCGCGAGAGATTGTAGAAATACATGCCCAGGAGCACGTTCTTCCAGCGCGTGGCCCGATGCGCCATGGACGCCGGCAGCCGCCGCTGCAACCATGCGGAGACAGGATCGCTGGACGGGCGCGCCACGATGTACGTTGGCGAGCGCTGCAGCATGGTCACGTGGGCCGCCCGCTCGGCCATCGCCGGCAGCAGCGTGACGGCCGTGGCGCCGCTGCCGATCACGACCACCCGCTTGCCGTCGTACGCCAGGTCCGCCGGCCAGTGCTGGGGGTGCACCATACGGCCATTGAAGCGCTCCATGCCCGGCCACCCGGGCATATAGCCGTCCGCATAGTCGTAGTAGCCGCTGCACAGGTAGAGAAAACTGCAGGTAAAACGGGCAGGCGTGCCTTGCGGGCCTACCGTGGCATCGACCGTCCACCTTGCGGTCTCGGACGACCACGACGCACGCGATACGCGATGGCCAAAGCGGATGTGCCGCTCGATGCCGAATTCCTTCGCCGTGCCGCGGATGTATTCGAGGATCGAGTCACCATCGGCAATGGATTTTTCGCTTCGCCATGGGCGAAAGCTGAAGCCCAGGGTGTACATGTCCGAATCGGACCGTACGCCGGGGTAGCGAAACAGGTCCCATGTCCCGCCGATGGCGTCGCGCCCTTCCAGGATCGCGTAAGTCTTGCCCGGGCAACTGGTCTGCAGATGGTAGCCAGCGCAGATGCCGGAAAGCCCCGCCCCGACTACCAGCACATCGATGTGCTGCGCCGCTGCCTGCCCCGGCGCCTGCTCGTCCTGGCGCTCCGGCGCCGCTGTGCCGTCGTGAACGTCGGGATGCGGGTGCTTCGCATTGCCTGAAAGCATTGATCGTCTCCTGTTGGCCAAACCGAGCCGGCGCTTGTCGCGTCGAATTCTCACGGTGCATCCGTGCTGTATTCAGACTAGACTAGGGTGTTCACCCTAATTAATCAACCGAGATTGCCAAAACTAGGGCTTACCCCTAACCATCTGTCGTGCAAACATGCAGATAACGGAATATGCAGGGAGTTACCAGCCATGACGGTGCAAATCGCGCCAGCCCGGCGCCCCAAAACGCGCGAGCGCATCCTTGACGCTTGCCTGAGCCTGTTCAACGAGCGCGGGCCAGTCGTCGTAACCACCGCGGAGATCGCCTCGGCTGTCGGCATACAGGAAGGGAATCTCTACTATCACTTTCACCGCAAGGAACAGATCCTCGATGCCCTGTTCGACAACTTCGAGAGGGCGCTGCGCGACACCTCGGTTGCGGATCTGGCACAAGGCGATGCCCCCAACCGTTTCGCGGGCTACCTGAGCGGCTGGTTCAACCTGATGTGGGAGTGGCGCTTCTTCTATCGCGATGCGGCGTCCATCCGCGGCCTGGCGCCAACGCTGAGGTTGCGCACCGAAGCGCTGGCCAACGACGGACAGCACCATGTCCGTCGGGTGTTCGGCGCCATGCAAGCGCAAGGATTGCTGCGCGCCACGCCCGAGCAACTTGACCAGTTAGTCGTCAACACGTGGATCGTATCGACCTACTGGATCGACTACCTGCGGTCACGCCATGGCATCGATGCCATCAAGCGCGAACACATCAATTGGGGCGCGTCGCAGGTCATGAGCCTGTTCTCGCCATTCCTCACGCAGGCCGGCACCGGCTTGCTGAATATCCAGCCAAGCGAAGGCTGACGCAGCACGCCGCGACCTTGAGAGGCAATTCTCCACCGCCCTCTAATTGCCAACGCCAGCATGGCATGCCATTAAAGGCACACAGAAGTCAATAAGGCAATTCTCAATTTTTCTAAAAAAAGCCACTAAAGTCATTTTTGCTGTTTTTCTACAGTAGAATCCCGGCCTTGCGAGCGCGCGAGTCCTAAGACATTTCGGATTGAGTCCTAAGACATTTCCGAATACCCGCCAATGTTCATAGGCCAGCGCGTTCGCTTGAATGCGCGGCACCTTGCATCTCTCGCTGCCCTCCCTTCATTTTTGACTCTGCCCATGCAAGCTTTCCGACTTGTCGTTTTGCTGTTTACTGCCCTCGCGGCGACCCAGGCAGCCGCTGCCGACAGCGTCGCCTTTGCTGGCTTTGCCTATGCCGGCGACGCTCAGCAGATCGCGGCCCGCTTCCCGGTTACGCGACAGGTCGAGGCCGAGCTGACCGCCTCCGGCAGCGCGCCGAACAAGGCCATCAGCCGGTCCCTGGCCGCGCGCCCGCCCGCCAATTTCACGCTGTCCAGCGACGGCATGGCCAGCCTGAAGAATAGCGACCAGGCTCTCGCCACCGCACTGGTGGTAACCAGCGAGACTATCTCGTCCGAGCGCTTCGGCCGCCTGTACAAAGTGCTGGCCAACGTGCGTGGCCAAGCCCTGGTGTTCGACTTCAAGGCCATGACGGTGCTGCGCGCCTACCCGATCAACGTGACCTACCTCGACGTGCTCGACCATCAGCCCAGCGAGCGTGAGAAGCGCGACCGCGTCAAGCGCCTGCTGCTCGGCGGCGACAAGCCGGGCCTGTTCGATCGTTACGCTCAGGTCCTGTCGGGCGCGAAGCTGCCGTCGTCGGGCACCCGCTACCTGCAAGTGTCGCAAGTCAACGTGGCGCCCGAAGCGCTGGCCCAGTTGCCCGAAGGCCTGAAGTCGGGCTCCGGCGTGGCCGAAGGCTGGCTCGCCGACATGTTCGGCGAAGCCCTGCTGGATAAGGCTGGCGTACCGATCCTGCCGTTCACCAAAGGCTATGCCATTGGCAATGCGATGGCGATGCGCTTTGCCGACGGCGAGGTCTTCAACCTCAAGCTGCCTGAGCCCGACTACACCATCCAGGTGGACCTGAAGGGCTTCAAGCGGGTCGAGTACGGCAGCTCCGCGGCCGGCACCAGCTACATCTACGCGGTGTACAGCCACGTCAAGCTGGGCGAGCCGATGTCCGGCAAGCAGTACCTCGACGCCGATTTCAAGAACGGCGAAGTGAAAGCCGTCCCCGTCACGCAATCAGAGATCGACGATTTCCCGGCATACGCGGATTCCCTGCGAGGCCTGTTCACCAAGCTGTCCAGTTCGCTGGGCGGCCAGGACAGCGACTGGCTGGCTGCGGCATCGTCGGGCGATAACGTTGGTAAACAAGTAGATGTCACAAGAGGAGTGGTCAAGTCATGCAAGTAATCCGTCAGCTCTGTTGGCTGTTTTTGTTCGCGTGCAGCCTGGCGTCGGCACAGGTGGTGTCATCCAAGGGCATGGCAAACGTGAAGTACGACAGCTCGGTGTTCTCGAGCAAGGCCAGCGCCGAGGACAAGGACCGCGCCTTCAAGACCGCGCAGGTCAACGCCATCGAGCGCTACTACGCCGAGAGCGGTGAGTCGCAAGCCGAGAATTTCGACAGCATCCGCGACAAGGTCGCGGCCAACCTCGACAAGTTCGTGCTGGGCGCGACCATCATCAGCGAGGAAGACAAGAAGGACGCCAGCCAGTATTCGGTGGTGGTCCGCGTCGACATCAACGTCGCCAAGCTGCGCAACGCGGTCAAGGGCGGCGCGGCTGTGGCCACCGCCTCGGACGCGCAGAAATCCCCGCTGACCTTCCTGTTCGTGGCGCGCCAGCAGGACTCCGTCAAGTCCTTCGATACGCGCGTCTACAAGCGCGCGGACATGAAAGAAAACGTCAACGAGAAGTCGACCCGCAACAGCTATTCGGCCAATGCCTCCGTCTCCGTCGAAACTGGCGGCAGCCGCACCCGCAAAGCGGATGACGTGAGCTGGCGCCTGGTGCCGTCGGGCAACCTGAACTCGGTGTTCACCGGCGTGTTCGCGCAGTCGGGCTTCCAGGTGGTGGAAGCCGCCTATGTCGAGCCCTCCTCGGGTGGGCACCTGCGCATCAGCGCGCTGGAAAACGACTACAAGAGCGGCAACGACCTGCAACCCGCCACCATGCGAGAGGCCGTGCTGGGCCTGCAGACCGCCCAGGTCCCTTACCTGGCGCTCGGCACGCTCGACATCGGCATGCAGGACAGCGACCCGGTCACCGGCCTGACCCGCGTGTACGTGACGGTAACGGCCAAGCTGCTTGACGTGACCACGCGTTTCCCGCGCACGGTGTCGTCGGTCGGCCCGGTCCAGTACGCCGGCACCGGCCCGGACGCCAGCGTGGCACAGACCAACGCGCTCAAGCGCGCGGCCGATTCTGCGGCACGCGAACTGGCGGCGCAACTGAACAACGCCAAGGTCCGCTAATTGCTCCCAGGCCGGCGCAAGCGCGTCACGGTGCCGTAGGGCCGGCCTTCCTACCCCTTTGCTTTCCCTGGAGAACAAACATGTTGAAGAAAGTCATCTCGATCGCTGCACTGTCCCTGCTGGCCGCTGGCCAGGCCCACGCCCTGCCTTCGCTGGGCAGCCTGACGGGTGGTTCGTCCTCGTCCAGCAGCGGCGCCACCGCCGACGCAAGCGGCGCGCAAGATCAGTTGTCCAAGGCCTACGTCGCTGCCGGCCGCGAAGTGCTGGTGGCCCAGTCCCACCTGGCGGACGCGGTTGGCCTGAAGGAACTGTCGGCCAAGGCAAAGGCAACGGCTGACGCGTTGACCGACGGCGCCACCAAGGGCAACCTGGAAGACTCCGACAAGCTGCAGAGCGAAGCCTCGGCCGCCATCGAAGCCAAGCTGAAAGACTCGAACACCAAGATCGACGCCGCCGGCAAGCAATCGTACGTCGAAGGCATGAAGCACCTTGGCCTGGGCGTGCTGCGCTATGTGGGCCTGCGTCCCAGCCTGATCGCCTTCAAGGATGCCGCACAGTCGCAACTCACCAGCGCATCGGTGATGGAAAAGCTGACGCTGACCAACAAGCTGTCGACGGGCACCTACATCGCTAGCGAAGCACCGGGCCACGTGACCCGCCTGGGCAGCACGCTGCAGGCTGCCACGGCCTACGCGAAGAGCAACGAAATCCCCGTGCCGAAGGATGCCACTGCGGCACTCTCGGCCAAGTTCTAAGCCTGTTGCCATCGTGAACCAGAGCGGAACACTCCCCATGAAATGGCATCGTGCGCTGGCCGTCTGCGGCCTCGCATTGACGGTGTCGGTGGCTGGCTGCAAAGGCCGTGACGCAGAGCCGCCACCTGCCGCCGCATCCGCCGGCGCTTCCGCGCCGGCGGCAAGCGGCAGTGGCGCACCCGACGTGGGCCAGGTCGAAAAGGTGCGGGTCACCACCACCGGTCTTGGCCATACGCCGGCCGAAGCCATCGACCAGGCACTGCGCCAGGCCGTCATGCAGGTCAATGGCATGACCATCGAGCAGTCGTCGACGCAGTTCAAGTCGGTGCTGGGCCTGGCCGTGGGACGCGATCCGCTCACGCTGAGCTCGGCCGGCTTCGCGGAGCTGGTGAGCCAGAGCAGCCGTGGCGCCATCAGCAACTTCAAGGTGATCGAGATCAGCGAGCCCGGCCTGACCGAGCGCATGATCAAGGCCACCATCGAAGCCAATGTGGCCAAGTACAAGGCGCCGGCGGACCAAGGCAAGCTGCGCATCGCCATCGCCCCGCTGCGCGTGGACAGCCGCGCCGGCGGCGACACCGTGCGCATCGCCGCCGAGCTGCGCCAGCGCATTATGGACGCGCTGACGCAGAGCGGACGCTTCACCGTGCTGGAGCGCGATGTTGCGCCGGAGCTCGGTGACGAAATGGATCGCATCTCGAACGGCCAGACCTCGGCGGACCAGTTCGCCAAGCTCGGCCAGGGACTCGGCGCGGACCTGATCTGGTTTGGCCGCGTCAATGCCTTCGAGCCGGGACGCCGCGCCAATGCAGATGGCGAGGGCAGCGTGCCAGGGCACTGGTCGGTCTCGCAGAAGTTCGTCAACGTGACCACCAGCGAAGTCCTGTTCAGCAATACCGCCAAGGGCGACGCCGGCCGCGCGGCAGGCGAGCGCGTGGAAGCCATGGAAGGCGCCGTCGTCTCCAAGGTGGTAGCCGACATCCTGGTGCGCCTCTACCCGGTCAGCGTAGCCTCCCGCGATGGTCACAACGTGGTGCTGAGCCAGGGTGGCCAGTCGGTGAGCAGCGGCACAGCCTATCAGGTCGTCATGCTGGGCAACGAGCTGCGCGATCCGCAGACCGGCCGCTCGCTCGGACGTACCGAGCAGGAATGCTGCACCGTGGTGGTGGACCGGGTCACGCCCTCCTTGTCGTACGGGCATCTGGAAGACGTCAAGGTAAAGCTTGACGATGTTCCAGCTGGCTCCCTGCAGTTGCGCGCGGAAATTCCGCCTGTGCCGGCGGCTGATACCAAGCCCAAGAAGAAGGCAGCACCGCGCAAGGAAGAGTCCCTGGGCCCGCCCAAGAGCGACTCGAACTGGTGATCGGGTGATCGGGTGATCTGTTGAAGCCTTAGCGCCAGCCGGGCTGAAGAACGGCTCGCACTACAAAGCCGCACGCCATCCTGGCGTGCGGCTTTGTCCATTCTGGGCGCCGCCTGCGCATGCCATCGCCATCGCCATCGCCATCGCCATTGACGACAGGCAAGCACGCGAAATGGTCCTAAGGTAAGAGTTGGCCCCCTCCTGCGCGACTGGCAGTTGGGGTTCTTTGAGTCACTTACCGGAGAGGAACATGTCAGTGACGCTCAGGTATTGGTCAGAAGACGGCGATGAGGAAACCGTCAATGTATCGTCCGCTCAACTCCTGTCTCAAATTGCGCCCCAACCCCTTTCGCGATCGCAGAAGCCGCCACCGGCCACTGAAGAAAAGCCGATCAAGTGGACCATCCCGGACGACCCGCCGGGTGATTTCGCCTAGCGCACAACGGCAAGGCGACAATGCAAAAAGCCCGTGCGGCTTGAACCGGACGGGCTTTTGGAATTTGGTTGCGGGGGCAGGACTTGAACCTGCGACCTTCGGGTTATGAGCCCGACGAGCTGCCAACTGCTCCACCCCGCGAATGAGAATATACGCGGATTGGCGGCATCTGGATAGCCTTAATACAAAAAGAACTGAAAAGTGCTAGCGCCCATTCTTTTTGGCGTGCGGCGGCGGCCGCTCCATGTACGCTCGCGAGTGCACGCAGCCGCGCCAGCGCCACTCAGCTATTTCCATCTATCCACTGCTTCGCCCACTCGTAAGCCGCGATTTTTGCGTCGGCTGCGGTGGCGTGATTGCGGCCGATGGATTTGGAATCCTGCACTACCGCCCCGTCCTCCCAGATCGCGCATGACGCGATGTGCAAACCGTCCTTGATCGTCTTGCAGAAGACGTGGACTACGTACCCTTTGTACTCTGTCATGCCGCTTTCCATCGGTGTCCTGGCTCCCCTGCATGCTTCTCGTCGAAATCTCGCTGGATCCTAGCACGCGCAGGGTTTTTCATTCACATCAGCACCGGCGTATCCCCGACACGAAATGCCAATTGTCATTTTTTGCAAAATTGCCGAATCACCCCACCGCCGGGGGGGGTGCCTTTGACGTCTCTTCCTGTAATCTGCATGCGCAGCGTGGTCAGGGACTCGAAAACCCGCTGTATCTACAGATAATAAGGAAAGGGAAGCCGTGATCTGGGTTGACCGTCGAAAACTATGCTGATGACTGGTCATTGCTGCGCTGGAAAGCACAGGTTACCCGATGCACGCAGACTTGCGTTATTCTCCGCGACTCCATGTTCTCGGCGGTCGATTGTTCCGCCCACCGCATATGACGGAAACTTTCAGTCTGGTTGCCCCTCTGCCCTCCGCCACGTTCGGTGGCCGCGTAACAAGCCATGGGATGAGCGCCGAAGCGTTGGTCCGTGCCGCGGAGCTAGAGTCCGCTCGGCTTCAGCGCGCGCTCGGCGAGTCCCATGGCCTATTGCTGTTTCCTGGCATGGACGAACTGATCCGCAAGCCTGTACTGCTGCTCCGGATGAGCCGCGTGTTCGGTCCGCATGTTGAGAACTATCGCGAAACCGGCATGACGCCGCAGATGGTTCATGCGGAGGTTCCGGAGATCCTGTTAGTCTCCAACGATCCCAAGGTGTCCCGTGCGCCCCCGGCACGGCCTGAACCGCCATTGACCGCGGAGGGCGCCCTTCCCACCCGCTATCCGCATCGCCGTGGTTGGCACACCGACCAGAGCTATCGCCGGCCGCCTCCCGATGTGTCTCTGTTCCTGGCAGTAACGCCAGTGCCGCATGGACAGGGGCAGACCCTGTTCGCTGACACCACGGCGGCCTATGCGGCGCTACCAGATGCGCTCAAGAG
The DNA here is from genome assembly GCF_058794615.1 of Cupriavidus sp. GW823-FHT07A04. Lineage (NCBI taxonomy): Bacteria > Pseudomonadati > Pseudomonadota > Betaproteobacteria > Burkholderiales > Burkholderiaceae > Cupriavidus > Cupriavidus sp. GW823-FHT07A04. The sequence goes on along the minus strand of NZ_JBXAHA010000015.1, from coordinate 64,209 downwards.
GCGAATCGATGGGCTGGAAGGCTTGCATGCGGCGCCGGGAACAGGACGCAGGCGCGATGCCATGTTGGCGGGCGCCGTTCCGCGTGCGCTCGCCGAACACGAGCAGTCACAGCGTCAGCCGGTGGTACGCATCCACCCCCTCACGGGTCAGCGATCAATCTATCTTTGCGAATACGGGCAGATGGATTGGCTCGATGGTCCATTCATCGGCATGGAGAAAGGCCCGTCGGGCGCAGGGGCGGCGCTCCTCGATACGCTGATGACCCATGTCACGCAACCGGAGTTTGTCTACGTCCACGAGTGGACGGCGGGCGATCTGCTGGTTTGGGACAACCGCTCTCTCCTGCACGCAGCAACGTGGTTCGACGCTGGGCGGCATACCAGGATGATGTGGCGTACGACAGTTCAGGGAAACCCCGGCTCGGCGTATGCGGCCGACAAAGGAAGAGAGTGTCGCCAGCCCAATTCAAAAAGTGTATTTTAAGACTCTTTTCTAACAGTTTTCTTTCCACGGAGACTGTTTCCCACCAACGATCTGATCCGCAAAACTAAACGAGTTCTGGAATTGCCGGATATATGGGTTAGTTGGACATCCCAACTGCAAACCCCGGTTCAATTGCGGTCAATACGACGACAGGCGAGCGCGCTCCCCTGTCGCTTTACGTTTACCTCTGGAGCAAGCATGCAAAATTCGTCGAACCTCACCGTGGCACCCGCTTCCAACGGCCCCGCGCTCTCGCAAGCCGCCCAAAGCGCCTGGAAAGTAACCTTCACCACGTCGCAACCGGCACCGATGCCGTCGGACCGACTGCAAGCCCGCGCGCAAATCGTCTCGAACGCACTCACCAGCGGCATCTACTGATCTCCGCTTGCCCCGTCACGAGACGGGGCCGTGCACCAAACCGTCGCCGTGTCCCCGCATGTATCTACCTACGCGCCTGTATCACCCCCTCGCCCAGATCGATGATTCGGGCTGGCAGCAAATCCTGAAACGACATACGTTCTGGAGCGAAACAGGCATCGCTCTGGATGAGGAACATCAGGACATCGCCTTTCATATCCTGCTCGAGGAAGGTGAAATCGCCCGACATAAGGCCGAGAACGCGAAGTCCGATCGCGAATTCGACGCCGTGGCGATTCCGGCACCGAGCTTTGAAGACGAAGTGCTCTGCGACTGGATCCGCTCATGGTCGACCATGCACGCGGAGAACTTCGGGGCAGGCATCACCACCAAGATGGGGCTGTACGTCATTCGGGCCGGAGGCACGCTGGGCTTCCACGTCGATGGCCCCGTCTTCCTGAAGGGCGAGCGCGCGGATCTGTCCATCCCGGACATCCAACGCGGCATCATCGAGCTTCAGGCGTCCCACCGGACCATTCTCCCGTTGCGATTCAACAAGGAGGACAGCTTCATGCTGTGCGGCTACAAGGCGCCGCTGAAACGCGGTGAATTGTTCGAGTTCAGCAACGTCCTGCCACACGCATACTTCAATCGGGGCAGCGAGCATGCCGTCCTGCTCGTGACCACTTATCTGGACGAAGCGCTGCTGCCCGCCGAGGTCGACTATTCGCCACCCGAGACCCTGGTGAGTCAGTGATGCACTACAACTTCGTCGCTCCCAAGATGGAGCTCGCCGGCTACCAACCGGTGCCAGGCTGGACCCAGAAGCCCGAGATCCTGCGCGCCCAGCTGTTCGACCACGTGGCCGCGACGGACTTTGCCAGGCTCGTGATCGCCGCGCACCTGGCCGGTCAGAGCGCGCCGTCGAGAACACGGTATGCGCAGAAGCAGAACAAGGATTGGGACGTCAACAAGGCGTTTCGCAGTTCCAAGAACGTACCGCCTTCGCTGGAGGGCATGCTGCCCGCGTTCGCCGCCATGCAAGCGTTCGCGGAGCAGTCGTTGCCAGCCTTCGGCGTCGACGCCCGCGCCTACACCGTCCGATCGGTCGACGACCAGTGCCTGTTCTACCAGGAGGGCGACTACGTCTGCGATCACGCCGATGACAGCGCCCTCGATGAAAGCGACGGCCTGAACATCTGGCGTCCCGTGAAGCCGGACCGGCATCTGGTGGGCATCGTCTGGCTGACCTCGCAGCGCGACGAGGTCCTGTCGTCAACGGACGACCCTTACGTTTTCTCGGGCGGCGAACTGCGAATCAACTCGTTGGTCAACGTGGCGGACGGAACACCGCTGAGCGTCATTCCTCAGGCGGGCACGATGGCCCTGTTTCCGGCCAACCCGTGGTACCGGCATGAGGTGTTGCCCGTGCGCGGTGGCAACCGTGTGGCGCTCACGACTTGGTGGAAGATCTGCGCGAAGACAGATGAAGAATAGTCCGCCGCCGATGCCGGCCTTGCCCACCCGGTTGCTGGACGTCGCACGGTGGCCTGGCGACAAGTTCGACGGGCCTCAACCGGCGATTCATTCGGCAGGTTCCGTCTACTTCCCCAATGCGGCAGCCTTTCATGGCCGCGATTGGACCAGCAAGGACGGGTTCATCTACGGCACGCACGGCACGCCGACCACGTTCGAGCTCGAAGCGAGGATCGCCATGCTGGAAGGCGCCGCGCACGGCCTGCTCTTTCCTAGCGGGCTGAGCGCGATCGCAGCCCTCTACATGGCGATCCTGGCGCCAGGCGACGAGCTCGTGGTGCCGTTGAATGTCTACAGCGCAAATCGCGAGTTCATCACCAATACGCTGTGTCGCTGGGGAATTGAGGTTCGCCTGTATGACCCGACCGATCTCTCCACACTGAGCTTCGGTCCTGCCAGCCGATTGGTCTGGATCGAGGCGCCAGGCACCACAACGTTCGAGTTCCCCGACATCCAGGAGATTGCGAGCCGGGCCAGAGCCAGCGGCGTGGCCGTCGCGCTGGACAGTACCTGGTCGGCGGGCATTGCCTTTCGTCCGTTCGACTTTCCCATCGATTATTCCGTCCATTCGCTTTCTAAGTTTGCGAGTGGCAGCGGCGACACGCTGATGGGTAGCGTGACCTGCGTCGACAAGGCCAGATTCGATGTGGTCCGGGTGGCGGCCGCCCGCCAGGGACTCTATGTGTCGCCTGCCAGCGCGGCTTCCGTGGGGAAGGGCCTGGACACGCTGCCGATGCGGTACCACGCGCAGGATGTCTCGACCCGACGGATTCTCGATGAACTGGCATCGGATCGCCGAATCAGCCGGCTTTTCCATCCTTCGCGAGTGGACAACCCTGGCCACCAGACCTGGAAGACGCAGTGCTGCGCAGCGGCAGGACTCTTCAGCATCGAGTTTAACGAGCGGTATACGCAGCAGGACATTGATGCGTTCGCGGATAGCCTGAGCTTGTTTCGCATTGGCTTCGGTTGGGGCGGCCCTCGCAGCCTGGTTCTGCCCTGCGGCTCATCGATCGTCAGTCCGCAACAAACTTCGGGCCAGGTGGTGCGCGTCAGCGTCGGCCTGGAGGACCCAACGGATCTTCTCGCCGACCTTCGGCAGTCCCTGGACCGTCTAGGGGCTGGGCACCATGGCAACGGCTGAATCCGGATTTTGCCTGCGGCGCTCCGCCCCGCGTGCTCCCCAACCCTTTTAGCAGCCAATGGAACATGTACTGAGCGGCCAACAGGTTCGCCTTCGCATCATGAAGCGGACAGACGCTAGCGCTTTGCTTGCGGCCGCGGCCGACGGCAATCTGTGGGAGTTGCCTTACACCTTCGTGCCGGACCGGGACACCGTCAATGGCTATGTCGAATCCGCCTTGAACAGCCAGGCATCTGGGAAGACGATTCCTTATGTCATCGAACGGGCCGGCGATGAACAGATCATCGGTACTACCCGCTTCGTCAATGCCGATCCACTGGCCCGCACCGTGGAAATCAGCCATACATGGATCGCAGGCAGCTTTCAGGGCACCAAGGTCAACACGGAAGCCAAGTATCTGATGCTGGCATTTGCATTTGAAACGCTGGAGTGCATTCGCGTGCAGCTTCGGGCCGATAAGACCAACATCCGGTCCCGTCGAGCCATCGAGAAAATCGGCGCGATCGAGGAAGGCACGTTGCGCAACGAGCGAATGATGCCGGACGGGCGAAAGCGTGACGCCGTGCTGTACAGCATCATCGACAGCGAATGGGCGACGGTCAAGACGTGTCTGCTGTCGCGCCTGGGCGCGCACTGACACGCCCGAACACCCTCCCAGAACACCCCGGACTCTCAATCGCATGGCCATCTATATCAACACCGTCTTCACGCATTTCCTTGCCTTGCAGTCGTGGGCCGCGGGCAAGGACATGCGTCTTACCCTCGATGCCAGGAACTTTACGCTCGAGGTCAAATATCGCGGTCGCTACTTCACCATGCTCCCGATGTTCCAGGGGCTTGCGAACGGTCAGTTGTTCCATATGGATTCGCTGACGAAGGATGTCGTGGGATTTGGAGGGTGGCGCCCGTACCGGACGATCCAGCATCCGTATTCGAATGACAAACTCCTCTTCAAACAATTCCTTCGCGAAAACGGACTGAAGACGCCGGAGTACCAGCCCCAGGACCCGATGCGCGCGCCGTCTTTCGACTATGTGATCAAGGGCGCCCGAGGCTCGTTCGGCAAGCAGATCTCGGGCCCCTACCGGGGCGGCACGCAGCCGGAGAAAGATACCTGGACGCAATGGGCCCAAGGCAGCCCGATATTTACCGAACGATTCGTCAGTGGAGCCACCGCCAAGGTCTGGTTCTGGGGCAACAAGCCGATCTATGCGCTGGCACATGCGTTTCCCAGCGTGCGGGGAGACGGCAAGCAGACCCTGGACGAGCTGATGCGGGTCAGGCTCGCCAAACGGCGCATCGACTGGGCCACCTGCGCCGATCGCGAGCTCCTTCTTGCTTGCCTGGCGTTCCAAAGAGCCGACGTCGCGCGTGTGGTCCCTGAAGACACGGAGATCTGGTTCGACTACCGCTATGCGCAGCGCTATGAGGGCATCCCGGTGAATGCGATCGAGTCGGACAACATGCTGGCTGAGCTGATCGACCGCGACGGTGATCATGTGCAACGGATGGGCAATGCACTCGCGGATCTGATGCGCAAGTCTGTACCTGCGCCCGTGCTGCTGACTGCCGATTGCATGATCGATCAGGAGGGGCACCTCTGGTGGCTCGAGATGAATACCAATTCGTTGATGCCTCCGGAGGGCTATGCGGCCATGTTTGACGATCTCTTTCCCTGAGACGGCGACGCAAATGCCGGAAATCCTTCTCTACCAGGAGAACGCTGTCCTCACCGATACGGTGCTCCACCTCGTGCGTGCGGAGGTCACCCTGGAAACTGGCCGCACCCATACAGGCTTCGGTCGGGACAGCGACCTCGAGCTCGCCCAGCGAAAAGCAATCAGCGAGGCGATCGAGCGTATCTCGTATTGCACTTTGCCTGCCACACGCTGGTCGGAAGCGACCACATTGCCTTCATACATCAGGCCCGGCGATCTGGTTGGCTATCTCCCCGAGCAATATGCCGATCCGGCGTTTGGCATGACGCCGTTCAGCGAAGACGAGCCACGACACTGGGTGATGATGCACAACGCAGTCGACAGCGGGACAACCTTTGCGCTGGCGGATTTTGTGTGCGGCCCGTCGGCGTTCGACGAGCCCTACCGCAGAAAGCTGGTCACGCACGCCACGACATCGGGATGTGCGAGCGGAGACAATCTGGCGACGTGCATCGAGCGTGCCACGCTGGAACTTGTCGAGCGCGACGCGTTCATGCTGCACTGGTTCACGCAGGTACCGGGCATTTCCGTCACGCCGGCAACGCTGCCCGGGGCCATTCGCGGCAGGTTGGCGCGTCTGGCATCGCGCGGGGCCACTGCAGGTGTCCAGTTGCTTGCGCTTGGGCGGCATCCGACCTGGTTTATCTGGATCCAGCACGAGGCGCTGCATTTCACGACGATTGGCACCGCGACCGGATTCGATGGCGCTACGGCACTGATGACGGCGATGGCCGAAGCAGAGACACTGGCCCTGGCGCGTCTCGATGGCGTGCCGCCGGTGGACATCGACCCCGCCCAGGTTCGCACGCCCGCCGACCATGCCGCCCTCTATGCCACGCAATCTTATTTCAGACAGGCGGACGCGATATGCCGGCGCTCCGCCGAGGAAATTGACTACCCGACGGCGCGTGCGTCGTTCCTATCTGACTGGGGCACGCTTCGGTCACAGCTTGCCGCTGCGGGGCATCCCGTCTACTGGACTGAGCTCTGCCCACCTGGTGGGGCACCGACCATCGGCTCCGCCACCGTTCACACCGTTCGTGCGCTGGCGCCCGGTCTGATCCCGATGAGTTTCGGCCACGGGCGTCAACCTGCCGGCATGGACCAATGGGGACGGACCGGACTGGACCTGACCCACCCCTTCGCATAACCAAACCGCATTGATCCCATCAATATGACAAGATACTGGCGCTTCGAGACGTCCGCCGTTCATGCAGGGTATGACCACACCGAATCTCAGCTTTCCGTGGCCCCCCCAATCTACCAGACGGCCGCGTTTGGCTTCGAGGATGCCCAGCATGCCATCGACATCTTCGATGGGGTGAGGGACGGGCTTGTGTACAGCCGCATCGCCAATCCGTCGGTGCAAATGCTGGAACGGCGCTTGACCACGCTGGAACAGGGCGTCGGGGCCGTGGCCACGGCATCGGGCCAAGCTGCAGTGAGCTGCGCGCTGCTGACGGTTTCCTCGGTGGGATCGAATGTCGTTTCAGCAACCGCGCTCTATGGCACCACCTACAACCTGCTTGGACAGGTACTCCCGCAGTATGGCGTCCAGACCCGGTTTGCCGACATCCGGAACCTCGAGCAGGTTCGCAGCCTGATCGACGACCAGACCTGCGCCCTGTATTGCGAGACCATCGCGAATCCCGCCGGGGACGTGGCGGATCTCGCCGCGCTGGCGGAGCTGGCCCACTCGTTCGGCATCCCACTGATCGTCGACAACACGCTAGCGTCACCCTACCTTTGCCAGCCGCTGACCCATGGCGCGGATATCGTCGTGCACTCGCTGACCAAGTATATCGGCGGGCATGGGGCGGCGTTGGGAGGTGCGGTGATCGACGGCGGGACATTCGACTGGAAAGCAAACGCCAAACGCTTCCCGCGACTGACCTCGCCCGACGACAGCCACCACAACGTCAACTTCGTGGAGAAGTACGGCCCGAATGCATTCATCGCGCGCTGCGGGTCCGTTCCGCTGCGCAACCTGGGTGCCATACTCGCACCGCAGACGGCGGTTTCGATCATGCAGGGCATCGAGACACTGGCGCTGCGCATGGAGCGGATCTGTTTCAATGCGGATTTCATCGCGAGGTTCCTCGCCCAGCACCCACGCGTGTCGTGGGTTCGCTATGCGGGAGCGACGGATCATCGCGATGCCGCACTGGTCGAGAAGTATCTCGCGGGGCGCGGATCGGGTGTACTTAGCTTCGCTCTGCGCGGCGGGCCGGCAGCATGCAACGTGTTCCAGAATGCACTGACACTGATTCGACGGTCCGTGAACCTCGGCGACTGCAAAACGCTGGTCTGCCATCCGGCATCGACGACGCACCGCCAGCTCCGGGACAAGAACCTCGAGTCGCTTGGGGTGACCGACGACCTGATTCGCATCTCGGTCGGTGTCGAGCATATCGACGATCTGCTAGAGGATCTCGACACCGCGTTGTGGGCCAGTGATTCCGCAGCCTGAGAAACAGCCCGGGCCTTCAATTCGCGAGGGTGGACTGACGATTGTCAGTCCGCCTTTTCTCCTCCTCTTTGGCTTGCAATAGACTTGTGGAAGGTCCATGTCTCGCGCGTCATAAGCCCCCCCACGGGGTTCTTCCCGCCCTCGCTCACTTATTGCGACAAAGCCGTCCAGCGGGTCTCAACGGAGAGAAACTAGTGTTCGATGTCTTCGCAAGAGCGTACCAATCTGACGCGACAAGCCCCCCCAACGGCGCCACGGTCGCGCAGGCCTCGGCCCGGAACGCATTGGCGCAACTAGCATCGCGTTTCGGCGGATGCTCATTCGAGCGTGCGCTTTATCGCGTTTTTTCATCGGACGAGATTCCGACCACTAGAGCGCTCGTTAGTGCTGCGTTCCCAGCCTTTGCCGATCGGATAACCCCTTTTGCAACCGATTGGCTTGGCCGCGTGTTTTGTATTGACACGATCAGATGTGTCGACGGGGAACCGGCAGTACTCATGCTCGAACCCGGTACCGGCGAGGCTTTGGAAATCCCATGCACCGTGGAAGGTTTCCACGACAGCGAGTTGATCGAGTACAAGGAGGAAGCTCTTGCCGCGAGCTTCCACGAGAAATGGCTCGGTTGCGGTGGGATACCCCCGGATCATACGCAATGCGTTGGGTACAAGATTCCATTATTCTTGGGTGGCCAGGATACGATCGACAATCTCGCGGTTTCGGATTTTGACGTCTACTGGAGCATCGCCGCTCAGCTTCTGGAGAAAACGTGCGATCTGCCGAATGGAACGCTGATAGACCAGTTCGGTATTCGTTAAGCGTGCTGTCTGGCGCCGGCCGCCAATAGCGCCGATAGGCAAACCTATCTGCGCTGGAGGACGGAAGCCGGCCAGGAACGCCTGCCGTTCAAGCACACACGAGTTTCTTGACCTACTACAACGTCCAGGATCGATTGTCTCTATGCTATTCGTCAACCTACCGATCAAGAGCGAGGTTCCGATCGTGGCTCCGGTGGAATCGTGTTGCAACTGTGGCTCCACGTCGAACGTCAGGCCAGCGGCAACGGATCTGCGCCGCATGCCTTTGATGGGGCTGGCCGGAGCCGAAGTCAAGGTAGTGCTTCCGTTTCCCTACTGCGATGCCTGTGCCGTTACCGCACGGCGGCGGCGGCCTTCTCTACTGGGAATTATTGCCGTTTCCTGCTTGTTAGCGCTTTCCCTCTCGACGTGCTGGTTCATTTTCGGGCCTTCGCTTTCGGAATCTGTAACAACCTATCTCGTTGCGCCAACAATCATGCTCGTCAGTTCGGCTCTGGTATTGACTTTCTATCGATTGCGCAAGGCGTCTGCCAGTCAATCCAGTTACTACCAGCCGGTTAGGCTAAAAAATACGGGGCACAAGTGGCCTGCCGATATTGCTGGCTTAGAATTGGCATTCACAAACCACGCCTACGCAACAGCGTTCGCGGCCGCTAATCAAGCAGCAATTGCAGCCAATAAGCTGAAGGTCTCATTCGCATAGACGGCCTCTCGTGGCAGGTCGAAGCGCAGGCTAGAATGTCCGTAACGGGCTGAGGATTTAACCGGTCGATGCCGTGACGCTGGCCGATGTCCGTCTACTGTTGCCACCGCCGGCAGACCTCTGGCCCTATTCTGCGGAAACGACATGCAAATAACGCGTAATGCGCGTCGTCGTCACGCGTCGTCTCGTGGCGTCCGCTGACTTTACCGAATACAAACCATGCGTAGGACCGTAAATTTCCTACTAGTTCTTTCTCTTATTACAGGAGTCGCAATGGCTGCCACCCTCGACCCGGTATCGGCAATGGATGTAGGGCCATACGCAGATATATCAGCACGCCCCAATCCAAAACACTACGCGCTTCAAGCGGTTCCGTCCCTCGCGGCAATCTTGCTCTCCGTTGAGAAGAGTAAGGGCTCGCCACTGACAAGGCTGGAGGTCGAAGCGCTACGAAACAAGATGAGCGTAGTCGTGGTGCCAGCGGACGCGGCAAAAGAAGTGGAAATGAAGCGCGGCTACAAAGATGTAGACCCAACCCGCGCCTGGGAAGAATGGCAACAACTTCGCACGCAGCTCCAATGAATGTGCTGCGCCGCAGCCAGGAACAGTCATTCATCCCAAAGCGGATGCCTGTGTCGGTGGCTCCTTGGCTTCCGCCCTCCGAGGCAGATGTGTAAAACTATTGACTTGTTCACTATTGCGTTGAGAATCACGATGACGAACTGGACGGACAGAGGTATCAGTGGCGTAAAATTAGCCGTCGCCGGCGCCCTCGCGACGTTTGCAAAAGCGCCGGCACTAGATGCAGTCAAGGGCAACGATCTGCTTTCAGCGGCGGTGGTGTTTGGGCTTGGAGTGGGAGGCCCCATTCTCGTCCTTGTTGGACTCTATCGAATCGGAACGCGGAATAGAGTCAGATAAGAATCTGCCAAGCGCCGAATTTCTTTGGGCATGCCTCCGCTGCCAGCGACCGCGGTCGCCGACTGTCGGTGACTGGCCCTTGTATCCCTCCGGCCAGGACCACCCCGTTTGGTTAGAGCCGTTCAATCGCCGTTGGCGCTGCATGTTGGCATCCGCGTTGGCCATGCTTTGTTCTGACTCGTTCAGGAGAACAATGATTTCGATTGGGCTGTCTATCACGGGCCAGAGTTAAAGGGCTCCGGGATCAAACGTCTGCGCGTACCGCTCCGCCTGGGTCTGTGGCTCGCCGTTGTCGCTCCAATAGTAACCGCCTCCGGGTGCGTTCGAAGCAGCCGGTTGCTCCTGCCATCCGCTAATCGCCGGCCATGCCCGCTGGGCCGACAGGTCTCCTTGGAACATCCCGATCATGGGCGTATTGCTCAAGTTGCTCGGCCCATCGGCACGGCCATGCAGACTGCCACTCATCACGTTGCCCCGCGCCTGCGCGAGTGCCTGCTCCTGACCTGTCCTGCCGCCGCTGCTCGAATTGCTTCCGGCTAGACTGCTGCCCAACGCATTGCCAAACGCAGCAGGTCCGAGGCGAAGTCGTATCCATATCGCCCGCTACACCTTAGCGGGCGCGCTTTTCCAGGCCGTCCTACGACCGCAGAAGGGCAGTTTCTTGGGTCGGAGGCCTCGAAGTGCATTATTGGGGCAGCAGGTGGCAGCCCCCGTGCTTTCCCAACTCGGCACGCTCCACGTACTGCGCCACCACCGTCGAGAGCAGCCACACCGGGTTCAGCATCCTGCCCTCGCTGCCCAGCAGTAGTGCAGGTCCCGGTAACGCTTGGCGGGGAGTCTTAGATGCCACCAGCCAGGCGGCTGAGGAAGGGCCAGAAACGACAATGCCCGCACGAGGCAGGCATTGCTGACTGTGACGGCGAACCACGCTAGGGATTCTTCGCCAGAAGCAATTTCTCAAAGTCCTGCAACAGATGAGCGCCCTCCACGCTCTTGCCGAGTCGATAGGCAGACAGCGATGCATCGAGCAAAGCGCGCAGTTGAGCCAGAGTGGCGCTATCCGTCACTCTCTCTTCAACGAAGGGCATCCCACTTCGCAACTCGTCGAAGGCCTTTTCAAGGTTCATCTGCTCGTCTTGCTGCAGATAATCTTCTTCGGGGAAGTCATCGGGGGCACTCATAAGAACGTATGAGATGAAGTCGACGTAGCCCCCGAAGTTGCGTACCCAAACCATATTCTCTCCTTTCACCATTGAGGCAGAAGGCTATATGAGCCTCCAAGCTCCGCAGGCCGAACAATAGTTACCCGGTTCCCATTGGAGTAGCGATAGAAGTCCGCCACTTGCGGGGTGCTTCCCCACTTATATCCAATAGTACCGTCCATAATCAGATTGGCTTCAGGTATCCGAACGGTGTAACCACCTTCGTGGTCGGTCATCCTGTACTGCAATACGTTGCCCGCGGCATCGTAGGCCGTGTAGTCGATATCGCTCTTCGCCGCGTTGTCGCTCTTGAGCGTCCTTTGATGGACCAGCCGGCCGTTCTGGTCGTAGCGGTTGATGCGCGTCTCCAAGCCGTTGGTCTGGCCTTGCTCTACGCCTTCGTTAAGCTTCTGCGCATACCCCTGCGGCAACGCCCCGTTCGGACCGGTCATCGTCACGCGCCCCGCGCCGTCGTAGTTGCGGTGATCGATCTGCACCCCATCGCGCACCACGCTCACGATCCGGTCTTGCGCGTCGTAGCCATAGGTTTCCGTCACCATGCCTTGCTGGCGGGTATAGGTGACCGGCGTGGTGTCATAGATCGCCGTGCCGTCCTCCTCCAGGCCGAGTAGCACTCGCTGGCCACCCGCGACCACCACCTGGTTACCGTAGTACGTGTCGCTCGTGCGGTTGCCGTTGGCATCGTACGTCAGGCGGTGGCCTTGCTGGCCCAGATTGCCCGCGGCGTCGATGGCATCGACCACGATCTGGCGGTTCATGCTGTCGTACTGGAAGAACCGGTTGCTGTCGTGGCTGGTGTCGCCGACAAACGTGTGCGTACCGATGTGCGTACGGTTGCCGACCTTGTCGTAGTCAATCGTGATGTGGACCGAGCCGTCGGCCACGTCCCGCAGCCGGTTCCCGAGTTGGCACATTGAAGGCTGGCCCCCAATGGCAGTAGCGTCCGAGGCGAGGTCGTATCTATATCGCCCGCTGCGCCATGGCGGGCGCGCCTCTTCAGGCCATGCTACGACCGCAGGAAGGCCTTTTCTTGGGCCAGGTGTCCCGAAGTGCGCTTTTGGGGCAGCAACGGGCGGATCGTCAGTTCAAGAAACTCTTTTACTAAGATAACTTAGTAGATCATCCTGAGTAAGTCCCGGCGTTCCAAGTTGAAACCACTTCTCAAAATAATCAGGATAGGAAAAATAAATCTTACCACCTTCTTTTACAGGGCTATCCATTTCTCCAAATTTATCTATAAAACGCAAATTCTCAACTGTCATCACATAGGCGTCACGGGCATCGGCGCTGGAAAATATCGGCTCGCCAGATACTCTAGCTGGATCATCTCCGAGCAACAGATCTACCAACTCTCCAGCCTTACCGTCTCTAATGATTCCAGCAATCAGATCCCTATTGGCATCACCCATACTATTCCCCCCTGTCTGGCAGTAATGCGATAGCCATTGATGTCAATTTTGCCATAGCCTAGTTTTGCCAATGACTTCCCCAGAGGTGTATTTCTGGCCGCAGCAGGTGCTGAAGATCCCCGTCACGCCGCTGCTGGTGGCCTTTTGGGTGACGGTCGGAGTGGCGTAGACCTGGGCGTCGGATTCATCCGTGCCGGTCTGCACCTGCTCCTGCGTCTGTTCCGTGGTGATCTTCTCGTGCACGTAGTCGCTGCTGAACGAGCCATTCGGCTTGGTGGTGTGCAGGCTCAGCAGGTGACCATCCGCGTCGTAGCGCGAGACGCAGGTGATGGCGCCGCTGGCGTCGCTGCAGTCGTTGGCCAGCGCCTGGATGTGGGCGTTCGACAGGTGCCCGGCCGGGCCGCGATCGACGGAATCAAGGAAATGACAAGCGCGAGGGCGTGTGCTACCAGGTCTGCGAACGGCGCATTTTTCTACGGGCCAGCCCCGAACCGGCGACTGCCTGTGCAGAGCAACTCGGACGGCTGCGACGCACACCAGCCCCATGAAGGACGAATCCGGCATCCGGCGGTGTCTGAGCGTGGCGGCCATCTAGGGAATTGGACCCGCTCGCCTACCCAGCAATTACGCAGTGGGCCCCGGCCGGCCTATACACTCTACCGTGGCCGGGAACCGAGTTCATTGACGAGGCGCTGGTACTCCCGGCGATTGTAGTCAACCATCGTAAGGAACCACTCATCGAATCCGGCGAAGGTATCAATGAGTCCACCCGCGAACCACAACACCTTGCCCGGTGTCGTCGTGTGGGGGCGCGTCATCAACATCACGTCAATGTCATCCGAAGACACCGCGATCGGCAGCACATCCCGCTTGTCGAAACCACAGAGCGTCTCAAGGGGCTCAAGTGATTCGATCAGCACAGTGGCGCGTACCGCACGCGAACCGCCTTCGAAATCATCGACACCGAATACATCGACGTGCTGCATGAAGGCCCGCCATCCGTTCGCATGCAACAGGAACTCCCGATGCTGAGAGTCCAACGCATAGCCCAACCGTGCATCGAGGGAGCGCAACTGGTCCTCCGAGGCAGCAACCTCAGGCAGGGTATTCTCCCAGAGATGGTCGACGTCAACCTCGGCAATTTTCTGCTTGACGAGGTGGGCGATCACCAGTTCCCGTTTCCAGTCCAATTTAGGTCCTTCTCATAGATGAATCTCGTCGGCTTGTAGCCGATAGGGTAATCCTGTGCTTGGCGGCCTAGACTGGAATTAATTGAGAAATCCATGTCCAACCAGAAGGGAGCAACGGGCCTCCCAGTCCACGTCGTGTCCGGCCCGTGGCCGACAATACCATTTCCAACGTACGGTCGGCCTTCAGCTGAAGGGGTCGCGCGTGCTCATGCTTGACCTCCTTGCTGCTGAGTCCGCTGCACCAGTTGGGCGCGCACGCGCCCCAGGATTTGCGCGTCCCGCGCCGCCGCCAGCTCGCGCAGCAACAGCACCGTCTCCAGCGCCAGCGCGTCGTCCGTGGACTGCGCCGGCGCGCTCGCCAGGCCACGCAGCGCCACGAGCTCCGCCTGCACGTCCAGCGTGCGGTGGACCGCCAGCACCCGCTCGCGCACGTACTCGCTCATGGTCTGCCCGGCCGTATCCGCGTGGCGGGCGATGTCAGCGTACTCGGCCGGCGCCACCCGCACCTTGATGAACCTGTTGCGCACGCCAGCCCGCGAAGCCGCGCCAGCACTGGGCGTGGTCGCTTTGTGGACCGCTGTGGCGGGGGGCGGTCTACGCGCCAAGCCAAGCGCGGCGGGGGTTTCCGGCGCGTAGGTACCGCTATCGGAGATTGCAGGGGTGTGTATCTTCTCTGTAGGACCCTTATGGGCCGGTTTCGGGTCGAACATGAGTCGCTCCTGACGAGTGGGATGCAAGGTGTAGCGGGTCCGGTCCAACGCCTTTCAAGCGCGGGCCGTGGCTCGGCAGACCCGCATGTGCAGGTCTACGTCAGGAGAGAAGCGATTTTGGTTTAGCCTTTACCGGAGACCGGCTACTGGCAAGGCTTGGCGGGGAGTCTAGATGCCCCCGGCCAGGCGGCTGGGAGCGAACCCGGGAGCCAGATACGACAACGCCCGCACAAGGCGGGCGTTGATGGCGGAAGGTCTCAGACGTGTTAGAGCTTTGCGGATATGGCACTTACCAACTCTTCGGCCTCACGTAGAGAGAACTGCTCACCCCGCTGCCTAAAGAACTCAAACGCCATAGCGTTCGCGCCATGAAGTGCATTGACTATGAAGCTAACTTGGTTAGGGCCAGTAGTCAACTCAGGCGGTATTGCAATCTGGACCACAACCGCCTTGTCTTTCTTCGAGAAGTCCCCGAATTGCAAGCCACTAAAGCCGGCATCTCCTAGTGACCCAGGAACGACGAAGACGGCATTGACAAGTGGTAATTCCCCAAGCTTCACAGGCCCTCTTAACTCATTCAGGGCACGCGTTACCGCCATAAGTGTGCGGTTGATTTCAGAGCCACGAAGCTCTGGGCCTCTGTATACACCACCGATTGATATCATCACCCTTACCTTCTCTTACCAGCCCATGGCTCACGATTCAGCGGCCCCGGTTGCGTCTCAACCAGTTCGCGTTCCTGACGCAATATGTCAGCGCGGCTTCCACGTGATACCTCAAAGATTTGCTTGTCCAGCATAAAGCCGCCCGAATATCGGCTGTTCATGTCCTGTGAGATACCCCACTTCAACAGGTTGCCAGAACCAGCGTCTTCCAGTCTGTAGAGCGATGCTTCCCGCCCAGACATCACGGAATTGCCGTGTACCGACTCCACACCCCTGGCCCAAGCGCCATAACCGCTATTAAACCCTGTCCCCCACGGAGCGCCTTGTGTCCTCTGTACCCAGCCCTGAAGGTCAAGTTGACCGCCATTTCCCTGATAGGAGCGCCATGCATCAAGCCGCTGTATCAGTCGTGGGTTCACCAGGCTCCCTTCAGCAGCATTGTCGCTGATAGGAGTTCCTCCGATGCGGCCATTCCTCCCAATGGAGGCCGCCGACCGAGCCCTGCCGGCCCCGCCCGGCGCCGCTATCGAATCCAACGGCTCGGTTGCAACGGCTGCCGACGCAGCCATCTCCAAGCTGCCCGACCCTAAGAATACACCGCTGGCCACAAGGCCGCCAATTGGCTGCCCTTGAACGGCTGCGATATACCGGTCGCGGGCGGCAACTTGAGCCTCCGCAGCCCTCGCCCCAGCACCATATGGTACCAACTGAGGGCCCGTTGCCCACTGCGCCTGGTTCGCAGCACGCGCGGCAGCATCGCTCTGCTGCCCGCGCAACCTGGCCGAGTAGGCAAAGTCGAGTAGGCCCGTTTCTGGATTGGTCAGAAGGCTGCCAGCCTGTGCAGAGTTGCTCACGACACGACCCGGCGACCCAGATGCGTGAACCACCACCGTCCCATCGGGCAGGCGTTCGGACCAACTGCCGTCATAAGGCTTACCTTCTCCAAATCGCTCCGCAAAGCCATTGGACTGAGCACCGGCACGCTGCCACGCCTCCTCCTCGGGACTTGGCGTCACATCACTCATGACACCGCCGCTGCTGGCTAACAGAACCGGGGCCGGCGCGTTGTCCGCAACAGCGATGCCCCGGAACATGCCGGTAGTCGGCGTGCTGTCCAGATAGCTCGGCCCATCGGCATTGCCATAGAGGCTGCCGGTGCTCATCACATTGCCCCGCGCCTGCGCGAGCGCCTGCTCCTGGCTGGTCCTGCCGGTACTGCTCGAATTGCTTCCCGCGAGGCTGGCCCCCAGCGCATTGCCAAACGCAATAGGTCCGAGGCGAAGTCGTACCTATCTCGCCCGCTACGCCATAGCGGACGCGCCTTTCCAGGCCGTGCTACGACCGCAGAAGGGCCGCTTCTTGGGTCAGAAGTCCCGAGGTGCGTTTTTGGGGCCGCAGGCGGCCAAGCGAAGAGGGTTCAGAGGTCAGCGGCGCGAGCGATCGTGGCTAGGCTCAATGCGCAATCAGGCTTGCCACGATGTCCCGGCGCTCATGCAGAACACGCAGCACATCGAGCATGTCAACCGTTCACCGGATAGAACACTGGGAAGGGGAAGCGGTCGAGGGACCAGACGCGCAGGGAGTCACCCGACAGGAAGTGAGCGTAACGGCGGGAGCCAACGCTAGGATGCTCGGCCAGGAATGCCAGAATGGGGATGCAAGGTGTAGCCAACCCGGCCCAACGCCTGAGCGAGTGGACCGGAGCTCGGCAGACCGCAAACTTGCAGGTCTTCGTTAGAAGGAAGCGGCTGAGGAAAGCCCGGAACGACAACGCCCGCACAGGGGCGGGCGTCGGAACCGGTTGCGTTGATGCTAAAGAGCTGCGTATTTTTCGGTAAGCACTGTCGCACCGGCTACGCGCAACAACTCTTTGAAGGCGTCGATTCGCTCAGGAAGCATGGCAATATGGACAACAACTTTCGCCCGACCTCCCTCGCGTCGATGCCCCCACCATAGCCAGCCTCTGTCACGGACAGCATCTAGCCACGACCCGAACTCCCACGGCAAAGAGTCCCATTGGTCACGGGGGATCGTAGCCAGAAGCCTATCCGTTTCCTCTTTCGTCAGCTCAGGTAAGCTCGAAAGCAACCACGCCGGAAGCACTTCCTTCCACTCATCATCGGACAGCCACTCATCCGCAGAGTGCGCAGCAATTAGCCGTAATACCATCAAGATTCTCTCTAAGGTTGCATCGGGATGCGACCCCAAGTCAATCTCGAACTCCCATGGGCTCGCAGGCATTGAGGTGAGATCATTGTTCGCCAGAAGGCGCTCCTTTTCCGTCCTAACGTCCATTGCGTCCGCTTCCTGGTTTAATCGATTGCATTAGGTCATTGAAGTATGCCTTAGGTACCCCAAACTGGTCCGGGTAGGGGTCCCGGCTAATAATCGGTTTGTCCGGATACTGGCGAGCGAATTTTTCAGGGACCGCATCCGAGCGTATCCGGTCGACAAACTGTGAATCCACCTCAAATGACTTGAGTTCTGCACCCGGCAGGCCCTTGTCTATCTTCGTCTGCAGATACTGGGTTCCACGGCCCTCCTGCCCAAAGTTTAGCCAAATGACTGAATCATTTCCTGGCACTAGGGAGACGTGGCCAGCTTCGTTGACGAAGATACGCTGATTCGGAATTCCTTCAACCCGGTAGGTGGTCACCAGAGGATTCAATTCACCCAAGGACCCTGCCTTTTGGATAGCGCCAGCCCCAAAGACTGATGCTGCTGCTCCTGGCAGGGATTCAGCGAATCCAGGTAGGTCCCGTCGATAGAGAGAATCTATCGACCCAAACATACTCCTCACGGTGCCAGTTGCAATACTACCAGCCGTGCCAAGTGCCCCCTGCCGTTCCAGGGACTGAGAGATCGCGCTGGACGGCTCGTACCTCTGGTTCCCACCAGTGAGCGCGTTACCCAAACCATAGACCGCTTTTCCGATGGCATCGCCCGCCGTCAGCACCACTTGTTTGCCTGCCTCTAACGGAGCCGTAGCCAGATTCAGCGTCCCTTCGCTCAACCCCAGCCAAGCTTTCCCAACCGTCGTGTCGGTGAAGAAGCCCGTCACCGGATTGGTGGCCTGTATCTCACCAGTGAGGGCAGGGCCATATATCACGCTTTGCCCAAAGCCGCCATTCACCGGAAGCGCCTTAGCGCCCACGGTGATTTGCGGCATCTGCCCGTTCTCCTCCCGCGGCCCGACATGCGGAAACGCGGGGTCGAATCCATTCGTCGCCCGCCGCAAAGCCTCCGCATCGGGGCTCGGCATCACATCGCTCACAATGCCGCTGTTGCTGGCCAACAGAACCGGCACTGGCGTGTTTTGTGCAACGGCTAGTCCGTCGAACATGCCAGTCGTGGGTGTATTGCTCAGATAGCTCGGACCATCAGCATTGCCATACACGCTGCCGAAGCTCATCACATTGCCCCGCGCCTGCGCGAGTGCCTGCTCCTGGCTGGTCCTGCCGGTACTGCTGGAATTGCTTCCCGCGAGGCTGCTGCCCAGTGCATTGCCAAACGCATCCAGTGCCACGCTCGTCATGCTAATGCGTCCGCCTCGCATCGCCCCTGCCGCAAGGCTGCCCAGAGCCCCAGCGACGGCTCTTCCTGTGGACGACAGAGCCGCGGCTTGACTAAACTCCTGGCTGATCCCGACCGATACGCCTGCGCTGACACCCGAGCCCACCGCCGTGGCCGCTACACTCGTCCAGCTGAAGCTCTTCTGCAAACCGGTCGCAACACCAATGCCCTGGGTGATGACGCTACTCAAAGCCCCACGAATTACCGCGTCGGTGATTACGCCACCCGTCACGCTTAGTCCACTGAGCCCTCCGGTGACGGCACCTCCAACCGCAGCTAGTGCGACTGCCTTGAAGTTGAATCCCTTTTGCGCACCGATTGCCATCCCAACCGCCTGGCTGGCGACGGCGCCGGCTGTCGCGGCAGCTGCGCCGATCAGCGCGCTGCCTAGCGGCCCGGCAGCCGGCGGCGCGTAGATCGCTACGACGACCGTCACGACGATCGCAACGATCGTCATGATGACCTGACCCAACACCCCGCAGCCGCTGCTGCCGTTGCTTGCAGGCGTCGGCAGATTGGGCGTCGTATCCCCTACGATCTTGCTCGGGTCATACGGTGCAAATACTTTGCCGTTGTTATGTGCCCCAGCCGCCTTGTTCGGAATGTTCAGTGTCTGACCGACGCGCAGGCCACTGTCGGAAGCCAGACCGTTGGCGTCGGCAATTTGATACCACAACGCCGAGTCGCCGTAAGCGCTGCGCGCAATGCTCTGCAGCGTGTCGCCGGATTGCACCGTATAGCTGCCCGGTGCAGCGTTCGGGTAATTGCTGACGATTGAGCTGTAGCCGAACTCAAAATCCGCGATCTGCGCAAAATTCGGATTGCCCTGGCTGTTGCGCGGGGTCACCTGGTCTACTCCGACGCCGTGCCGGCCCAGTACTTCGCCGTTGACCACCAGTTCGCGCTCGACGTTGCCACCTTGGTTCGCCAGCAGCACGTGGCCCGCCGAGTCGTTCACGAACGTGCGGTTGTTCTCGGCTTTGGTCGAGTCGGTGACGCGGATCAGGTTGCCGTTGACGTCGTAGTCGCTCTTCGTCGAGCCCGGATTGAGCTTCGTGCTCGTACCCGAGATCGTGTCTTCCTTGTACCCGTCGTATCTTGCGAACGTGTAGTTGTACGTATTGGTGTAACCACCGTCGTGGTCGGTCATCCTGTACTGCAATACGTTGCCCGCGGCATCGTAGGCCGTGTAGTCGATATCGCTCTTCGCCGCGTTGTCGCTCTTGAGCGTCCTTTGATGGACCAGCCGGCCGTTCTGGTCGTAGCGGTTGATGCGCGTCTCCAAGCCGTTGGTCTGGCCTTGCTCTACGCCTTCGTTAAGCTTCTGCGCATACCCCTGCGGCAACGCCCCGTTCGGACCGGTCATCGTCACGCGCCCCGCGCCGTCGTAGTTGCGGTGATCGATCTGCACGCCATCGCGCACCACGCTCACGATCCGGTCCTGCGCGTCGTAGCGATAGGTTTCCGTCACCATGCCTTGCTGGCGGGTATAGGTGACCGGCGTGGTGTCATAGATCGCCGTGCCGTCCTCCTCCAGGCCCAGTAGCACTCGCTGGCCACCCGCGACCACCACCTGGTTGCCGTAGTACGTGTCGCTCGTGCGGTTGCCGTTGGCATCGTACGTCAGGCGGTGGCCTTGCTGGCCCAGATTGCCCGCGGCGTCGATGGCATCGACCACGATCTGGCGGTTCATGCTGTCGTACTGGAAGAACCGGTTGCTGTCGTGGCTGGTGTCGCCGACAAACGTGTGCGTACCGATGTGCGTCCGGTTGCCGACCTTGTCATAGTCGATCGTGATGTGGACCGAGCCGTCGGCCACGTCTCGCAGCCGGTTCAGCGCGTCGTACGCCAGGAAGTTGTCCTGATACGTGATGCCCTGCTGCACCGTCTTCTCGCGAACGTGGTTGCCGGCCAGGTCATATGCGTAGGTCGTGACCTGGTCGATCGCGTAGTCGCGGATCGTCGTCATCTGACCGGCCGCGTCGTAGCTGTAGCCGATCGATTGACCACGCGAGCTCGTCTGCGCAATCAGTTGCTTGGCGTTGTCGTACCTGTACGTGAACACCGCCCCGCCGATGTCGGTATGGCCAAGCAGCTTGCCAAAGTAGGTGTAGCGCCAGGTCGCGCTCGCACCGTTCGGGTCGATCTCCGCGATCTTCTTGCCCAGCACGTCGTAGGCCGCCGACGTGGTCTGCCCCATGTTCAGCTTCGTCGAGATGACGTTGCCGTGCAGTTCCAGACGCCTCATGGCCTAGCGCTGATGCTCGATAGGGAGTTGGAAGGTAGGTAGCCTTGCCCAAACGCGGGCGTAGTGGATAGCCAGTCGGTAAACGCGCCAGCCGCGAAGAGCGCGGCTACGACGCGGGAAAGAAGGTTGTCGGCCGCAAGCGGCATATTGCCGTGGATGCGAATGGCCAGCTGCTGATAGTGAACTTGACGGCTACAGACGTCGCCGACAGTACCCGGGCGTTGACAGTTCTGGAAGCACTAAAGAAGCATTGACCGGGCCTGAAGCATCTGCTTGCAGATGGCGCATACGATCGTCGCACGTTAATGGATAGAGCCGCGACGCTCGACTTCGTCGTGCAGGTGGTGCGCGGTCACGAGGATCAGGTTGATCAGGTTGGCTTCGCAGTGCTACCCCGGCGTTGGATGGTGGAACGTACCTTCGGTTGGATGATTCGCTGGCGTCGCCTTGTCAGGAACTACAAGCGACGTCCTGATGTGTCCGAGACCATGGTCTACATCGCAATAGGCAGACTGCTGCCACGCAGAATCGCCCGTCCTTGAATTATCGAACGGGCTTTAATTGCGTTTGCTAGCCAAGGAATCTCCTCATCGCTGACATTATGGGTGGCCGACTAGGTATCGGCTCGCCCTGCAGCGCGCTCCGCCCAACGTTTGCAAAGTCCGCCAATCGACGATAGCCGCTGCGCACATTGACGCCAAAACCGCAGCAGTGCTGGTGCCGCTTGGCCGTAGTGAATCGCTCTGATTGCCTGCTGCCACATCAGCTTCGGCGCCTGGCGCTCAATCGGCCGTGTGCCCGAGTTTCTCTTGCATTTCACGCGAGTATTGCCTCACAGTATGACTGTGCTTCCTAAAAGGCTAACAGCTTCATCAATACCCACCAATACCTTCATCCGCTATTGAAAGCCAAGCTGAAACCAAAATATCAAAATCCGAACTCTTTGCAGCGACAGAGAGCCCAACAAGCGCCAGCCTTGCCTCACGAATTGACCACCCTCTAGAGTTTAACGTGAGCCAAGCGAGGTCAAATTTCCCCTCCGCCAGAAATAATCTAAACAGATCGAGCCTAGAAGATTCCGCGCCACTAAACCACGTTGGGCGACGGATATTACGCGGCCAATCTTTTAGAACAGCTACATCAACCTCGAATTCACAAACAGCCCCCAAACTCATATCCTGATTATTTTCCAAAATAACAGGGAAGCCACCATCGTATGAGCTATTTTCAAGCACGCTAGAGAGCGGGGTTTTTTCGTAAAATTGGTCGACTTTTACAAATCCATGCGGATCATCCCCCGTTGCCAAAGAAACTGCATCCAGCTGTGAAAGATTTCTTATTCCAGCTCTCCGGATAAAATCTTCGAGCTCCGGTGTAACCCCATCGTGCTCGACGAGCGAAGACAGTGCTATATAACGGTAAAACTGATCCGCCGTTCTCGCAATTTCAAACGTCATACGACCTGATGCGACATACATCTGTACGAACGTCGGCTCGCGATCCACAAACCAATGCTTCCAGTATCCAAAATACTTGGGCCGCCCACTTTCGCTCCATACCGGAATCAATGCCGGCGGAAATCCGTACCAATATGGGGGAGCATCAATCTCCGCCAACGGGAGCGGCACCTCCCCAATAGCAATCTCCCCGATCAAATCTGGTAACTTCAAGGATTTGAAAACCTTCTGATATTCAATCATTTTCATCTCGGCGCCAACGGCGCATACCACCCGTCAATTTGAATTGCATGCTGCGGGCCGGCATCTCCTAGTGACCCAGGAACGACGAGGACGGCATTGACACGTGGTAGTCTCCCAAGCTTCATGAGCCCTCTTAACTCATTCAGAGCACGCGTTACCGCCATAAATGTATGGTTGATTTCAGCGCCACGAAGCTTTGGGCCTCTGTATACAGCACCGATTTAAACCATACTAAAAAGATTATTCCACAAGAGGAACCAACCTGACATCCATAGAGGATCTATCTAATTTTTCGTCATTTACCATCTCATAGAGCCGTACCAATGCCGCCCCTCGCAAGAAAATTCCAGCTTCTGGGGTTCCGCGAGCGTCAGCTGCAACATGACGATCGAACTCCTTTACAGCGACCAACAAGGCGGAAACGAACCCAATAGAATCGCGACGGGCGATCGCAAGAATTGCACTTGGCAGCCCCTTTCCATGTGATGGAAGCGCTGTTGAAATCAGTGAATTTGCATCCTTTTCTGCCGCACCCCTATTTCCAGAAAGAAGTGCATCTATCGCCGAAATGAATTTCGCCCTTGCATCGATCTGGTCTCGACAAAATGGCGAAATCATACTAGCAAGAGTATAAACCTGAGGGTCACGTATAATCAATGAAATACAGAGACATTCCTCCCCCCCCTCGTAAATATACCTCCCCTCCATCTTAGGGGATAAATCATCGCTAAAAAAAAGATCAAATCTATTAATCGAATCGCGGGCCGATTCCAGAAATCTAGGAATCTCGCCCTTTACGTAAGCCAAAATAGCCGAATTTAGCCCATTTCGAAAATTCAGAAGGATCTGACGCCCGCCTTGCAAGGCGCCCGACGAAATCGCCTCCCGCACCTTTGGAGAAACTGAATCCAAGACCTTCTCCCATCTCAATACATCACTTTCTTTGACATGTGGTATATCTTGCATCACTTAATCCCCAACGCGTTAAGGTCGTAGAAATATGAATCACCGTTTCGGTTTAGGACATTCATATACCTACCTTGATATCCTTTCAGGAACAAATCTTCACCCAATTGGTTAATTCTCGATCCGTGCGGTCCGAACATCATTTGATCAATCTTTCGATCCATCCATTGCGTAGACATTTGTTTCCCGTAGTTCGTTTCCGCCAGCAAGTCAAGTGGCGAATTCCCATTGAATTGGGCACGGTACTTTGACTCAACTGGTATCAGATTGTCCGGATTCTCCAGACTGCGGTAAACACGGTCGATACCGTTAGAGCCCCGCCCCACACCCGGACTGGTGACATTCCCGATCAGCTTCCCATCCCCCTCCAGAACGTAACCACGCTTCAGCATCTCGATTCTGCCGGAAAACTCCGCAAGTGCTTCCGTTCCAGAGTAACCGCCCGCAACGAGCCGCTGCAGATGCGCCTCATAGCGAGCAATTCGGCCGGGCGATCCCAGATACTCGGCCCCACTTAGATCAGTCCTGCCGATCGCAGCTATCCCGGGCTCCCGGATGTAGCTACCCATCCCCAATTTGTAGTTTAACTGCTCCGCCTTGGCCGCAACAAGCTGACCAGTCCGGCTTTCCCCAAACGCTTCGGCCGCAAGCTGAGTCCCGGTTGCCACCGTACGCCCCGCTGCGCCAGCCAACGCCGTAGCGCTACGCGCAACACCTGCTCCGCCAGCCAGTAACGACACGACACCGATTGCGTTCTGCGTCAGAAGCGCCTGTGCACCGATAGCGTCCCCGTTTGCCCTAAGTTGCGCGATTCGCTCTGTCTGGAAGACCGCTTCTGCGCCCTGCTTGACGTCGGCCAGGCTGAGATTGAGCGTAATCGCCTGCAGACCCGTCCTGGCGATTGCACCAGGTGCATTGACCAGCGCCCGACCCAATTGCGCATTGCGTACGACCGCATCCTGCGCGGCGCTGTTGTGGTCAGCCAACCAGCCTCCCGTCACGCCATTTGCCAGCGCCCAGCCCTGGTCGTTGACGAATCGCATCCCGTCTGCCACTGTCATGGCGAGACCTTGTGCCGTGCCTGCGAATGAGTAAACCAAGTCGGCAATACTCGGATCGCGGCTGCCTGTCACTATGACAGTCGGCAAGGTCGGCTCCGGCCTCGCCTGATTCATGACACTGTCCGAAAGGCCAACGCTGTTGCCGAGATCTGCGACCAACATGCCCGGTCGGGAAGGCGTCGGATTGGTTAGCGCATCGCTGAACACGGCTTCTATCTGCTGGCGCCCCGCCGACCTCCAGTCATTCTGGCCCGGAGAATTTGTACCCCCCGCCGACTGCCGTTCTGACTCGGCAAGTTTTTCCGCTTGACTGCTACGTTGCGTCGCTGCGACTAAACCGCCGGCCAGCGCATTGCCAAACGCATCAGCGGCAACCATCGTCACATCCACACGCCCGCCGCGCAGCGCGGCCGCGGTGACTCCGCCAGCTAAGCCGGTGACCACGCCCTTGGCGATGCCACCCGCAATACCGTCGCCAAGCTTGTTGTCCAGGCCGCCTCCCAGCGAGGCGCCCACCTGCGCGCCCACTGCTGCTGCTGCGACGCCCTTCCAGTTAAAGCTTGGCTGCAGCCCCGTCGCTACTCCGATCCCCTGCGTGACCGCGTTCGCCATACCGACTCGCAACGCCGCACTGGTCAGGATCGCCTTGTTGATGCCGTCTGCCGTTTGCGCCGCCGCATTCAGACCGGCACCGATGCCGGCTGTCGCCCCGGCTCCTATGCCGGACAGCGCCACTTGCGACCAGCTGAACTTGTCCTGCATGCCGGTCGCTATTCCAACGCCTTGGCTCACGATACTGCCCACCGCGCCTCCGACTACTGCCGCGCCGATTGCCATCCCCGTCGTTAGTCCAGCGATTGCCCCTCCGGTGAGAATGGCCCCCCCGGCGGTCATAATCCCCGCTACCCCCGCCGTCGCTAGTGCAGAGCCCGCACCGATGCCCGACGCTACACCAGCCATGGCGACCCCGGCAGCTCCCGCCGTGAACACCGTCGCAACCACCGCGACGATGACCATGATGACCATGCCCACCACACCGCATCCGCCGCCCCCCGAGCCCGCCCCATTGCTAGGCGTCGCCAGGTTTGGCGTTTTATCGCCAACGATCTTGCTCGGGTCGTACGGCTTGAAGACGCCACCATCGTTGTGAACGCCGGCCGCCTTGTTCGGAATATTCAGTGTCTGACCGACGCGCAGGCCACTGTCGGAGGCGAGACCGTTGGCGTCGGCAATTTGATACCACAACGCCGAGTCGCCGTAAGCGCTGCGCGCAATGCTCTGCAGCGTGTCGCCGGATTGCACCGTATAGCTGCCCGGTGCCGCGTTCGGGTAGTTGCTGACGATTGAGCTGTAGCCGAACTCAAAATCCGCGATCTGCGCAAAATTCGGATTGCCCTGGCTGTTGCGCGGGGTCACCTGGTCTACTCCGACGCCGTGCCGGCCCAGTACTTCGCCGTTGACCACCAGTTCGCGCTCGACGTTGCCACCTTGGTTCGCCAGCAGCACGTGGCCCGCCGAGTCGTTCACGAACGTACGGTTGTTCTCGGCTTTGGTCGAGTCGGTGACGCGGATCAGGTTGCCGTTGACGTCGTAGTCGCTCTTCGTCGAGCCCGGATTGAGCTTCGTGCTCGTACCCGAGATCGTGTCTTCCTTGTACCCGTCGTATCTTGCGAACGTGTAGTTGTACGTATTGGTGTAACCACCTTCGTGGTCGGTCATCCTGTACTGCAATACGTTGCCGGCGGCATCGTAGGCCGTGTAGTCGATATCGCTCTTCGCCGCGTTGTCGCTCTTGAGTGTCCTTTGATGGACCAGCCGGCCGTTCTGGTCGTAGCGGTTGATGCGCGTCTCCAAGCCGTTGGTCTGGCCCTGCTCTACGCCTTCATTAAGCTTCTGCGCATACCCCTGCGGCAACGCCCCGTTCGGACCGGTCATCGTCACGCGCCCCGCGCCGTCGTAGTTGCGGTGATCGATCTGCACCCCATCGCGCACCACGCTCACGATCCGGTCTTGCGCGTCGTAGCGATAGGTTTCCGTCACCATGCCTTGCTGGCGGGTATAGGTGACCGGCGTGGTGTCATAGATCGCCGTGCCGTCCTCCTCCAGGCCCAGTAGCACTCGCTGGCCACCCGCGACCACCACTTGGTTGCCGTAGTACGTGTCGCTCGTGCGGTTGCCGTTGGCATCGTACGTCAGGCGGTGGCCTTGTTGACCCAGATTGCCCGCGGCGTCGATGGCATCGACCACGATCTGGCGGTTCATGCTGTCGTACTGGAAGAACCGGTTGCTGTCGTGGCTGGTGTCGCCGACAAACGTGTGCGTACCGATGTGCGTCCGGTTGCCGACCTTGTCATAGTCGATCGTGATGTGGACCGAGCCGTCGGCCACGTCCCGCAGCCGGTTCAGCGCGTCGTACGCCAGGAAGTTGTCCTGATACGTGATGCCCTGCTGCACCGTCTTCTCGCGAACGTGGTTGCCGGCCAGGTCATATGCGTAGGTCGTGACCTGGTCGATCGCGTAGTCGCGGATCGTCGTCATCTGACCGGCCGCGTCGTAGCTGTAGCCGATCGATTGACCACGCGAGCTCGTCTGCGCAATCAGTTGCTTGGCGTTGTCGTACCTGTACGTGAACACCGCCCCGCCGATGTCGGTATGGCCAAGCAGCTTGCCAAAATAGGTGTAGCGCCAGGTCGCGCTCGCACCGTTCGGGTCGATCTCCGCGATCTTCTTGCCCAGCACGTCGTAGGCCGCCGACGTGGTCTGCCCCATGTTCAGCTTCGTCGAGATGACGTTGCCGTGCAGGTCGTAGCTGTACCAGGTGGTTTCGCCCGCACCATTGGTCTGCGACAACAGACGGCCGGCCTGGTCATACCTGTACCGCTGCGCCAGGTTCTGCGAGCCAAGGCTTTGCAGGTTGTTGCTGCCGTCGACGGTGGTGACTTCCACCTGCGAATGCGTGGCGACCAGCAGGTGACCCAGGTTGTCGTACGAATAGCGCGTAAGGTGGCCCATCGCATCGACCGTGGAAATCTTGTCCCCGAACGTGTTGTAGCCGTACGAGACACTGCCGTCCGGGTGATAGTCGGCAATGACGTTGCCTGCGGCGTTGTAGCCAGTGCCGTTGACGTTGCCGTTGGCGTCGGTGACGGAGACCTGGCGGCCGAGGCGGTCGTAGGTGACCCGGGTCACCGGGCTGTCGCCGCTCTGGTAGCCGTTGGCGTCGGGCTTGCGCTCCTCGATGACCTGGTTGTTCGCGTTGTAGCGGTACGTGGTCTTCCAGTTCGGCGAGCGCGGGTCCGTGATCTCGATCACGTTGCCCCAGCGGTCGAGCTTCTGCACGACCGTCGAACGTACCCAGTTCGCATCGCCGTTGATCTGCGCGATGTGGCCGAGGACGCCGCCGGCCTGCGACGGATCCAGGCTGGTCGAGCCGCTATTGGGCGGTGTGGAGACGGCAACGCCGTACTGGGCCGGCGCGCCTCCCACGTAATAGGCCGGCGTGTAGGGCGGTGTCGTCGATTCCATCGACGGCGGTGGCGTAGTGCCTTCAACCCAAACCTGTTGCTGCCGGGTCTGCCATTGGTATTCCGTGTAAGGAACGCCGACCACGACATTGCCCTGCCAGGCGTAGTGGCTGCCAAGAATATAGCCCCCGGATTCATTGCGGCCCAGCATGACCGGCGCGCTGTACACCGTCTTAGGCGCCTGCGTCATGTACTGGTTCGGATCGGGCGGGTAGATGGTGACGTTGCCGTAGACCGGCACCCACTGCGACCGCCACTCTGTGACCCAGATCGTCTCATACATGATGTTGCCGGCTTCATCATGTACGTAGAGCGTATTGCCGTTCTCGTCTTTGCCCCGGGTCATCGGAGCGCCCCGGGTCGGGACCTGGACCGTGTACCACTGCTGCTGGTAGCCGACGACCTGGGTTTCGTAGTAGGGCACGCCGACCACGACATTGCCTTGCCAAGCATAGTGCGCGCCGAGATACTGGTTGCCGGCCTCATCGGATCCGACCACAACCGGATACGTATACCTGGCGTTGGTGCTGCCAATGATGTAGCGCGCGGGGTCGGGGGGGGACACGGTGACCGGTACCTGCACCTGGACATCACGCATCTCGTAATGACCAGCCGACCGGGAATTCACGGTGAGGTTGCCGAGCGCCTGCGCGACGCGCGCGCCATTAGCGTCGGTGGCGACGAGCTGGTACTCGTAACTTCCTGGCGCAAGACCGCCGATGTCGACTTCCTGGTAGGCAGTGACACCAGCCTCGTTCCTGCCGAAGTTCACCACTTGCAACGACGTCCATGCGCCACCCGCCGTCCGATACAGGAACTGGACATTGCCGTTCGGTGCGTTCCAGTGCAGGACCTTGGTCGAATGCGCGCCGATGATTACGCCGTTTTCGTCCTTCGCATAGATGGGCGCACCGGTCTCGTCGGCGCCAAGCTTCGTTCCCGCAATCCCGTCCCTCAGGCTGACGCCGACCGGTGGATAATTGACTTGCGGCACCCAATAGCCGGCGCGCTCGGCAACCTTCTGGAGCTGACCCGTCGCGTGGGCAAAGGGGCCGGCATCGCCGGCATGCGTCCAGAGCAGTTCGAACTGATAGACGGCAGGGCCAAACGATGAAGTGTTCACCCCATACAAGCCATTGCCGAGCGAGGTGGCCGTCATGGTGGCCCATTGACCGCCCGGCTGGCGATAACGCAGCACTTGGGTGACATCGTCTCCCGGGCTTTGCCACGAGAGCACGCCGGCACCAGCAGCGCCGTATGTGATCGGCGTGCCGATGGTGGCCAAGGGTGGGCTGGCGAGATTGAGGGTGCCGGTGCCCGTGACGTGAGTCGCACCGTCGCTTCCCGTCGTCCTGACCTGATATTCATAGTTTCCGGCAGGAAGGCCGGTTGCGTCGTAACGCAACACGTCGCCGAAACGCACGAGCGACGAAGAGTTGATGCTATTCCAGTCGGCGTTGCTGCCCGCGGGCCGGAGGAGCAGCGCGACATTCGTCCCCGGGTTGGCGGGCGAGGCGACTTCGATGGCGTTGCCCCCGTTGCCCATCGCGCTCTGATTATTGACGAGCACCCATTGCCCGTTCACATCCTGCTTGTAGACACGTACGCCAGTAATCTTGCTGACGCCACCGCTAACGCCGCCGCTCACATTGCCAGCGTTGTTCTGCCAGGCAAATACAGCCCCATCGGCACCTTGCTCTGCCGTGAGGATTTGCGAGCGCGTCGCGGCAACACCGGGCGCGAGAATCCGGTCGACCAGCTGTCCGCTCTCGTTGGTATTGCCGCTCTCATCGGCGCGTCCAAGGTGACCCCCCCAGAGGAACGGTGAAGTGACGTAGTCGAATTCGACCTTCACCGCCCCGTTGCCAAGTCCGGCGAGACTCGACCACGACAGGCGCACCTCGTTGGTCCCGTTCCAGACCACATAGCCCCTCTCGTCCGCGTTCGCCGTCGCGCTGCTGCTGATGCCGCTCGTCACCGCCGTGCGTCGGGCCAGCACACCACCCTGCGATTCAAGGCGTTCCGCCCCGGCCTCGGACACCTTGCGGCCCAGGGCGTCGTATTGCACGTCGGTACGGCGAGCATCGGTCAGCCAACGGGCAGCGTCAGCACTGCCGACCGTCGTGATGTCGATGTCGTCACGACCACTACCCGCACTGCGAACGTCCGCCGTCGCATTCCCGTTCAGGTCATACAGCGTGATGCGGTCGACACCGTCACCGCTATTGCTGCGCCACACCTGGCCGCTGTTGTCGTAGTCGAAGTATTCCTGCCACCCGCCATTGACACCCTTGCGCACGACTTCGCCGAATGCGTTGTATTGCTGACCGTGGTCGACGATGCCGGCTTCCGCCTGGGTAACGACGCCGAATCCGGCGCCATTGCCCTGCGCGGGACTACCCTCCCATTTGCTGACCCATTTGCCATTGACGAACTGCAGCACACGAACATAGGTGATGCCGCCGATGCCGCCATTGTCCGTGGCCGCATCCGCCCACAACATCTGCACGCCATTGGCGACCGAGCCGGCCGCATAGTCGACCGTGCGTGATGCAGGCTGGCTGGCCTTGCCGTTCGTGTCGGTGTGTCCATAGGCGTCAGCCGTACCCTGGTAGCGGGTGTCGGACGTGAAGTAGTCGACTTCAACCCGGACCAGGCCGCCGTTCGGATCGATGAGCGACGACCAGCCGAGGTTGACCGTGTTGTTGCCGGTCAGCGTGACGCGGCCGGTGGCGTCGGTACTGCCCGGCGCCGACGAGGACGATACGCTCACCCCGCCACGCAGCACGGCGGTGGAAGCCGGGTCGAGCGTATGGGTGAGGCGGCCGAGCCTGTCGTATTGGTAGACTTCGAACTGCGTGTGGGTGATTTGGTCGTTGCCGGTCACCGACTGCCAGGTCTTGGCGACCTGGCCGCGATCATTGTAGGACGTGTAATGGTTGATGCCCGCGGCGTCCGTGGTCTGAATCGCGTGGCCCTGAAGATCGAACTTGATGTACGTGTATCGATCTGCTCCGCTGCCTGCGCCGACCGTGAGCACGCTCTCGCTTGCCGCACTGGCAACGTTGGCCATGTCGATCTGGAGCGCCACGTTGCCATAGGCGTCGCGCTTGTAGAGCGTGACCGCGCTCAGGCTGGACCCGTTCGCGTCCCAGAACGCGGATGGCCTGGCCGTCGCGTAAATGCGACCGAGCGCATCATAATAGGTATAGGTCGATTGGCCATTCGCGGCAGTGACGCGCGTCTGGTTACCGAGGGCGTCGTAGCCATACGTAGTCGACAGGTTGCCGCGCGTGCTGCTGCCGTTCGCGCTATCGCTGAACTCCACGTTGACACGCGTCTCGCTGGTCTTCCGGTTCAGCAGGTCGAACCCATGCAGCGTGGTGCGGTCATCACCAGATCCCACCGGCATGCCGTAGGACGAAACCGACCAGCTACCTGCGGCGATGGCGTTGGCGTACTCGGTCTGGCTGGTGACGTTCCCAACCGCGTCGTAGCTCTTGGTGGTCAGGTAGCCGAGCGCGTCGACGGTGGCCGTGAGTTCGTTCCGCTTGTCGAAATAGCTGGTGGTGGTGATCCACGAGTTGGTGACGGCGTTGCGCAGTTCGCTCAACTGGACGACATTGCCGAAGCTGTCGTAAGTCTTGCGCGTTGTCTTTCCCGCCGTGAAGTATTGCGCGTTGGCCGCGGCGCTGGAGTCGTAGACGAACGACTGCGGCTCTACCACCTCGATGGAGCGTCCCAGACGGTCATATGTGCTGAGCATGGTCCGGTCGAGGCCATGATCGATGCCGGCGGCGTTGATCGCGGCCTCCACTGCGGCCCGCGTGGTGGCCTGGCTGGCGCTGGTCAGCGAGCCATCGGACAGCACCGTGCGGGTGGCATAGCGGACCAGGCGCGTCACATCGCCAAAGGCGTTGCGCGTGTAGCCGGTGACGTAGCCTTCGGCGTCGACTTCGTAAAGAACCTTGCCGAGCGCGTCGTAGACCTTGGTGCTGATGCCGCCGGCGACATCCTTGCCTGCGACGGCATTGCCCAGCGTGTCATAGAAGGTCTGGGATTCCAGCACCTTGGTGATCTCGACGCGCGTCGCGTCTCCACTCTGCCCGTTGGTTGCTACCGAGCCCAGTGCTTCGGAGTAGACGGCAACAGGTGGGAAGATCGTCTTGATCTGGCGGCCGAGGGCGTCGTATTCGTAACGCGTGGTGCGCTCTTCAGCCAAGCCGGCCGCCTCGGTACGGGCCACCAGGTTGCCCAGCGCGTCGTATTGATAGCGGGTGACGACCGCGGCCCGGATGTCGGAGGAGACTTGCAGGCTTCCGCCCGCACCTTGCGAGGCGCTGACCAGTGCTTCGCTGGGCGCGACTTCCTGGGTCAGGCGTCCGGCGGCGTCGTAGTCGAACGTCCAGACGTTGCCCTTCTTGTTGGTATACGAGACCTTCTCGCCGAGGCCATTGTAGGTATACGACTCCGTGTACCCCATCGCATCGGTACTGCCGATCAGATGGCCAGCAGCGTCGTAGCGGAACGTGTTGGACTGGTCGAGGGAGGATACCGCCACAACGGCGGCCGCAATGCCCGCCACGCTCTGCATCGTCGACGGCGGAATGGCGAGCGCATACTGAGTTGTGCTGGTGACCGCCCCTGTCCCGCTATAGCTTGTTTGCTTCACATAGCCTAGTGCGTCGACCTTGAAAACCATACGGCCGGCGGCGTCGTACGCCTGGCGCACCACTCGATCATTGGCAGCATCCGCGACCAATCTGGTACGCAGGACTGTCACATAGGTGTTGGCAGGCAACCCGGTCGTATCCACCGCCCGCGCATAACTGCGGACCGCAACAACATTGCCTACCCCATCGTAACTAGTCTCTGTGGCGGCTCCCTGAGGGTCCACTGCAATCACGAGACGATTGGCGCTGTCATACGCGTAGCGCTCAACTCTGTCCAAGCCAACATTGACCTGGATTGCGGCCCGAGCGGCCGCGAGAGTTGGGTTAGCGAGCAACTGCGTAAGTGTCGCTCCATTCAGCGAAGTGGAATAGTGAGTGCGCAATGTGATATTGCCCACACCATCAAAGGCTTGCTCTGTCACCCCGCCTAGGGAGTCGATCTGAAAAACTTGTCGATTTACCGAGTCGTACACAAAAGCCGTTACCACATCGCTCGCGCTGGGCTTGACGCTCGAGAACGCTGCCCCGGCAGCAAGTGGCGAAGCATAGCGAATCATCCGGACTACATTACCGGTGGCATCGTAGACCCTCTGTGTCACGGCTCCAACGCCATCGACGCTCCAGATCGGACGATCCTTTGCATCGTAAGCAGTACGAATGTGGGCATCCTTTGCAGCATTGGCGATCAGGGCTACGGCCGCCTTCACGGCCGACGCCGTAGCCGCAGTGCCTACCGGGACGGGAGTTGCATACGTGATCTTCTCAAGTACATTGCCGTTTTCGTCGTAGTCTGTTTCGGTGACAACGCCGGCACCATCGATTGAATAGATCGGCCGGTTGATGTCGTCATAGACTGTGCGCAGGCGTTGATCGCGCGCCGCATCCGCCACAACAACCGGGTTGGCGCTTCCATCCCAATTGCCCAAGGCGATCCTGTTGGCATAAGCCACGCGCTCGATAACCTTGCCATTCGCGTTGTACCGCAACTCCACCACGGATCCAGTGCCGTCGACGGTGAAGCGTAAATGGTCGTTCGCATCGTAAACACGCGCTTCCATGACGTCGCGCGCTGGCGCGGCGACAATTCTCCCCAAAATGTCAGCGACCGTTGGCGCGGCGGACAAACCGGTGAGCGAAATCGGTGTCGCATAGGCAACGGTGCGCACTATGCGGCCTTCAACGTCATAATCCGATTGGATCAAATTTCCGACAGGATCCAGCTTGAAGATGAGACGGTCATTGGCGTCGTACGCGAAGCGTGTGACATTGCCGTTGGCATCGGTACTGGAAGTTACATTGCCCTTTTTGTCGTAGGCGAAGAGCCGGGCAATCCCCTCCATCTGGATCAACTCCTTGATCCGTCGCCCGGCGGCATCGTACGTATACGCCGTCGAGGCTCCACTAGGTGAACTAACATTCACGACATTGTCGTGCGCATCGAATCCATATACAGTCTGCAAATTGAGCCCGGTCGGATCCACCGTCTCCCGGAACATATTCCCCTTCATGTCATACGAGAATGTCGTGAGAGTCCCGCGTGCGTCCTGCACGGAAATACGGTTGCCACGCCCGTCATAGGTATACGTCGTGGTCAGATTGAGCCCAGTTGGATCGACAATCTGCTTGAGGACTCGGCCTGCGGCATCATAGGAATATGTGATCGTGTTCCCGTTCGCGTCCATCGCAGAGATAAGACGATCGGCCCGATCATAGGTATTCTTAGTCTGGGTAAGATTGGTGTCCGTCTGGATCAGGTTACCGTTACGGTCGTATTTGTAGAGCGAATCGTTTCCAATCGCGTCCGTTATTTTGACCGTCTGTCCGTGCCGGTTATGAACGGTTGACGTGACTACGTTTCCTGGCAGGGTAATCGTTACTTTTCGAGTGCTGTCGGAATACGTGTATGTCGTCGTATTACCAAGCCCATCTGTTTGCGTTAGTACACGATTGAACGCATCGAAGGTAGAGTTGCGCACGGCGCCAATCGCGTCTTTCGTCTGAATAATCCGACCCAATCGATCAAACGATGCTTCCCGTACATTGCCATTGGCATCTATCGATCGAATAACTCGACCAAATGCGTCATATACGAAACTGTCGACTAATGCCATCCCTGTCGGATCAAAGGCGTCTTCGACCTTTAGACCCCGCCTATCGTAGGAACTAGTCTCCGTCGTGGTACTGCCGGAACGTAGTGGACCTACACGTGACGTTTCCTCACCGAATGCGTTATAGGCATACCGAGTGAGATAGCCTACCGCGTCTCTTGAACTCGCGACCGCGCCAGTGGCGCTATAGGTGATCGTCGTGCGAATGTCCTTCCCAAAGTCAAGCACGGCGTTGACCGCAGACGTCAAAACCGTATTTACGAGCCCGCCGGCGAGTGGTCCCGTCAACCCGGCAAGACTAATCCGATTGTTATATCGGATGCTGGATGACAGTTTCCCCAAGGCCGTGTACTGATGTTCCTCCACCTCACCCAGCGCATTTACCGTATGCGTCAGTCGACTATCGGCATCGTAAAAATAGAGAGTCTTATAACCGTTCGCATCGGTGCTGCTGGTTCGGCGGCTAGCGGCATCATAGGTATATGTGGTTGCGTACTGGGTCCAAATCGCATCGATCTGGGTCTGGGTCATGCCGGCCGTCAGCTTGGCGGCCCCCTCCCCGGAGAGTTCCGCGATCAGGCGGCCCTGGATATCGAAGCGCGCGTTCAGCGTGCGCAGGTCCGTGGTGCCCACCGCCAGTGCGCTGGAGGTGCGGTTGCCCATCACGTCGTAGGTGTACGACATGACCGTGCCTTCGGCGTTGGTCTCGCCACTGACCCGGTTCAGCAGGTCGTAGGTCGTGACGCTGATCTGGTCAGCCGCCTTGGAGGCCGGACGGATCGTCGCCAGCAGCGAGCTGGCGGTCACGGTGCCCGTGACCTTGGTGGAATACCGGATGGTGCGCACGAGATTGCCCGCGGTGTCGTAGATCCGCTCGGTCAGGTAGTTCTCGGCGTCGACTTCACCGGCCAATTGGCCGCCGGCATTGTAGAGATAGACCGTATGCGCATCAGCGGCATTCGTCGCCGGGATCAGTTGGTCCAGCGCTCCCGTGGCGCGCAATGCGGCCGAGGTGGCCGTGGCATAGGTAAAGCGGTCGGTGAGGTTGCCGGCGGCGTCGTAGCGCAGTTCGGACAGGTAGCCTTCGCCATCGAGCGTTGCCCGCAGCAGGCCGTCGGCGTCGTAGAAGTTGCGCAGGATGCGGTCGGCTGCCGTCGTGGGCGGCGCCACACTGGCGGCCGTGGGGTTCGCGCCAAGCGTGCTGGTGTCGACCGTGGTGGCATAGCGCACCACGGCAATGACACGCGATGCGCCGTCGTAGCGGGTCTCCGTAACCGCGCCGGCGGCATCCACGCTCTTGATCAGGCGGCCGACGCTGTCATAGACGCGCCATGTCTTGCTGTCCAAGGCGGTGGCCGCGGGACGCAGACTGGCCAGCGCGGGATTGGTCGGCACGCCCTGGGCGTTGACCAACTGGGCGGTGGACACGGCCGTGGCGTACTTGATCGCCTCGGTCAGCTGTCCAGCCTTGTTGTAGATGTATTCGGTGAGCGTGCCGTTGCCGTCGATGTCAGCGCTCTTGCGGCCTTCGTCGTCGTACAGCGCCCACGCGCGCACTCCGGTCGGGTCCTGCTTCATCAGCAGGCGCCCGTCGGCGTCGTAGGCATAGGTGGTCTGGCCGAGCGCCTGCGCGCCGATCCCGAACTGGCCGATGCTGACCAGGCGCCCTGCCTTGTCGAAAGTGCTGGTCGTGACCAGACCGTTCGCGGACTGGACGGTCGTCTTGCCGCTGGCGTCGTCGTACTGCGTCAGCGTCATCTGGTTGAGCGCGTCGGCCGACGCGATCACCCGGCCGAGGCCATCGTAGCTGTATTGCGTGATACCGCCCGTACCCGAGATGGTCTTGAGTAGCCTGCCGTCCTGGTCGTAGACAAACTGCGTGACGCTGGCACCCGCGGCCACGCCGTTGCCGGATGCGTCCACGTCGGTGTAGGTCGTGCTCTTCTGGAGCTGGCCACGCGCGTCGTAGGCCTGTTCCACCAGCAAAACGCGACGCTGGTCCTGCGCTGCAGCCCAGGTCGCAAGCTGCGACTCAGTCAGCACGCTCGTCTCGGTCAGCGTCGAGACGTTGTACGTGCCGGCGCTGTACTCGATGCTGCGCGTGCGGTTGCCCAGCGCATCGTAGCGGTACTCGGTCACCCGGCCCTGCGGCGAGACTGTAAAGCGCAGCAGGTTCTTGTTGCCCGCGTCGTAGATGTAGCGGGTGGTAAGAGGCTGCGACGGCTGTGCCGAGCCGCTC
Source organism: Cupriavidus sp. GW823-FHT07A04 (assembly GCF_058794615.1). Taxonomy (NCBI): domain Bacteria; kingdom Pseudomonadati; phylum Pseudomonadota; class Betaproteobacteria; order Burkholderiales; family Burkholderiaceae; genus Cupriavidus; species Cupriavidus sp. GW823-FHT07A04. The sequence continues at coordinate 26,772 of NZ_JBXAHA010000015.1, read as the reverse complement.
CCGTCCGAATCGGGCACCAGGTAGGTCGTCTCGGTCAGCAGGCGGTTCAGGGCGTCGTAGACACGCTTGACCGTGTTGCCGGCAGCGTCGCGCTGCAGCACCTGGTTGCCGTTGGCGTCGTACTCCATGTCGATCGCCCGGCTTTCGGGGTCGACCACGCGGGTCACGTCGCCGTTGGCGTTGTACGTGAAGGTGGTGACCGCCGTGGAGCCGCCCGTGCCGGGCGACTCCACGCGGATCAACTGCCCGTTGGCGTCGTAGTCATACCGAGTGCGCAGGCCGAGCGAATCGATGACCGTAGTGCGGCGGTTGGCCAGATCATAGGTGTACGTGGTGGCCTGGCCCAGCGCATCCGTGACCTTGGAGACACGGAAGTCGCTGCCGACCTGCACATACTCGAACACCAGGCGCGTGCCGTCGCTCTGATTGACCGACTGCACGCGCTTGCTGGTGCCATCGTAGGTGTAGGTGGTCTTGTAGACGTTGCCGTCAGTGATGGATCCGTCGCCGGGCGTCAGGTCGACCGTGACACCCGCCAGACGGTTGCTGGTATCGTATTCGTACGAGACAGTCTTGATGGACGTGAGCGAGCCGTTGACCAGCACCATGGTACGCACGCGGCTCAGGTTGCTGCCGCTGTCGTAGTCCAGCACCAGCGATTCGCCATTGCTATTCGCAATCGACGTCACGCCGTACTGGCCCCACGTGTAGGTCAGCGTGTTGCCCTGCGCATCCTTGCTGACCTGGATGTGGCCGTCCGCGCCGCTGTAGACGTCGGTGCGCAGCGCGCTGCCGTCGGTCCACGTATAGCGGTTCTGGGCGGAGTCGTAGCTGATGGTGTCATTGGCACCACCACCGGCGCTCGAGACGTACACGCCCTTGGCCGAGTCGTACTGGTAGACCGCGGCTGACCCGTCCCGGTCGGTGCGGGTGATCGTGCTGCCCGCGGTCAGCGGCGTGCCTGATACCAGGATCTTGGTATCGAGCCCGTTGAGCCAGTTGTCGCCGTTGTCATCGGTGAACGCGCCCTGGCTGTTGTAGGTGCGCAGGACGTTGACCGCGCCCCCGATGCCAACCAGCGAGTCGTCACGGTCGCTGATGATCAGGTTGCCGGTGGCGATGTTGACGAAGGCCTGCTCGCCGCTTCGGCCGTGGGAAGCATTCCCCAACAGGCCCCGCTGCCCGAGCGTGGCTAGGGACGAGAGATTAAGACCGAGGCTGCTGCCGCTGACGATCGCTACCATAGTGTTGTTTTTTCTATCTGAAAAGCGGAATTGGTTTCACGAACAGTCGGGGCGGCATTCGCGCAGCAACAACGACCGGTCCTCGTACGAGTACATCCACGGATCGAGCGAACGGTTTAGCAGACGGGTGCGGCGAGGAGCCGTATGAAAGGGGAATTGGGGAAGCGGGAAGGGGCGGCAGAGCCCTGCGGGCGGGGCATACCGGGCAATGACTAAACGAATCGGAAAATGCGGGGATATACTCTGTGCGGCTCTGGATGCAGGTGCCGTTGGGTAGCGCTCCCTGCCGCGACCCGGACATCCATCCATGCCTGACCAGGAATTTCAGACTTGCAAACCTCAGATCCCGATGCGCTGATGCGCGAAGCGATGGCCGCGAGCCAGCGCAATGACAGCGAGACCGCCCTGGCCCTGTTCGCCCAAGTGATCGAACAGGCGCCCCACGCCGCCGCTCCGTACTTGCTGACGGCTGGCGAGCTGGCGCAGATGGGCCGCTACGATCAGGCCGAAACGGCGTACGCGCGCGCCATCCTGCTCGATCCAAATCTGCATATCGCGCGTTATCAACTCGGCCTGCTGCAGTTCACTTCGCAAAAAGTGCCGCTGGCAATGCTGACATGGCAACCGCTGACGGCGCTGGGCGAGCAGCATCCGCTCAGCCTGATCGTGCGGGGGTTCGCCGAGCTCGCCCAAGACAACATGTCCGAGGCCGCCGGCCTGTTCCACGCGGGCATGGCAGCCAATAAGGACAATGAGCCGCTTAACCGGGACATCGCCATGGTGCTGCAACGCATGGCCGACGTCGTCGGCAGCGACAAACCTGCCACCGCGCCGGACGCGCAGGAGCCAGCGAAGCCGGAAGCCATGTCAGCCGCGCACGTGCTGCTGTCGAACTACCGCAACGACGGTCCGCTTCAGTGACGCACTTGGTGACGTATTCAGTGACGTATTCCTTGAAGAGTCATGACGCAGATTGATGGCCCGAGCCGCCTGGCGGCCATGATCCGCACGCAGGTCGCCACATTGGGCCTGTCGGCGCGCCGCGCCGAGCCAGGGACTGCGCGCAAGAATGGACCCAGGAATTCCACCGCGCAGGGATCGGGCAATGAGACCGACCTAGCGTCGGTCATCGCGCGCCGCGTGGGAGCAATTGATCCCGACGACCCGGAGCGGCCGCGCAAGGCCTTCCGTGTGTTCCTGGAATCAGTGCTACTCGCGGAGTTTGGCGAGTCGCTGATGAACGACGCCCGCTTCTTCCAGCTGGTGGACGATGTCCAGCAGCAAATGGAGTCTGAACCGGAGATCGCGGCGGCTATCCGCGAAACCAGCCGCCTGCTCACGCAGGCGACCACGCCACCGTCAAATTAGAGCTGCCCGCCGGAAGCGTCGGTATCGACCGGTCCGGTGTTGATGATGCCCGGCGGCAGCCAATCGGTGATCACGCCGCCGGCAGGGGCCGCGCGACGGCCAAGCAGCCTCGTCGCAAGCCGCTGGATACTCTGCGCGTCCCGCACTTCCCCACTCATGATCGCCTTGGCGTATTGGGCCGCGAGACTGGTCTTGTCCAGGCCGGTGGCGCGGGCGATGGCGTCGTCCGCCTCCTCCTTCCTGCCGAGGTAGGCATAGGCCACCGCCAAACCCCCGTGGCTCTCGCCAAAATTCCGATCCAGTTCAATGGCGCGCTCGAAGGCATTGGCCGCCGCGGTGAACTGGCGCTCGAGAATGCTTGTCCAGCCCAATCCGTTCCAGGTACCGACGTGCTCCGGCATGAAGCGGATCGCCTGGTGGAAATCGTAGCTCGCCTTCTGCAGCTTTTGTTCAAGGAGATCGACGAAGCCCAGCGCTGACCAGGTACGACCGTCTTCTGGATGAACCATCAGCGCACGCCCCAGCGTGGCCCGTGCCTTGTCCGCTTCGAACTTTGCCAGTTCGATGGTCCCGCGCGACACTAGCGCCTCGAGCAATTCGCCGTTTGCCTGCAAGGCCGTATCGGCCCAGCCTTGTGCCAGTTCGAGATGACCGAGATCCACCGCAGCAAGGCTGGCCACGCCAGCGCCATCGGGCGTCAGCGCTCCGCTCGCCTGCCGCGTGCGGGCCCATTCGACAGCGCCTTCCAGATCGCCGGCATGGTGCAGCGTGCGCAGCCACAGCATCTGCATGGCCGCCGGGATCGTTTGGGCTTCAGCAGTCTCCAGCATTGGCGCCAGGATCTCCCGCGCCCGGGCAAAGTTCCCTTCCCGGAAGGCGACAAAGGCGAGATCGTGGACAACGGCGTCACGCGCCTCGGGCGTCAGGTCTGGCGCCGCAAGAAGCGCTTCCAGACGGCTGCGGGCCTCGGCCCACTGGCGCGTGGCCATGTCCAGCCTGCTTTCGCGGAACGCCCAGATATGGCCGCTCGCGCCCAAAGCCACCGCGTGACGCAGGTGAAAACGCGCACGGTCCCATTCGCCAGCGCTGAACGCGGCGTTATAGGCATCCTCAAGCAACGTTACATTGTTGGGGTCCTGGAGCAAGTAGTGCTCCAGACGTCCGAGGCGCGCAGCCGCGGCTTCATCGATTGCCATCGTTCATTCCCTGTTCTGGCGCCGCGTTACCACGCGACGTCGGATTGATTATGCGCCCGCAGCGATTGCCGCAGCTTGTCGAGCGCCTGCCGGTGAATCTGGGCCACGCGGCCCTTGGTCACGCCTAGCGTGCGCCCCACTTCCTCGAAACTGATTTCCTGCAGGTAATGAGAACGGATCACCGTCTGTTCCTGCGCGGTCAGCGTGCCAATGAAATGCCGCAGGCGTTGCTGGAGCTGCTTATACTCAAGGCTGCCATAGTAATGAGGCAGCGGGGTGGTTTCCAGCGCATCGGCTTCGACGAGCCCGGTCCCTTCGAGCAGGAAGGTTAGCGCGATCCCGATCCCCACCTCGGCGAGATAGCGGAACGGCGCCTGCTTCGACGCCTTGCTGCCCTCCTCCGCGGCGAGCTCTTCTTCTTTGGCCTTGGCCGCAGCCTTCACTTCCTTGAGGCGTTCCTGGCGCAAGCGCATGCGCAGCGCTATCTGCTGCTGCTTTTCTGTCAGGTGCTCCAGCCCGTTCAGGATCGCCCCATGCATCCGGCGCGATGCGAAGGTCTTGAACTGCGCGCCACGTCCGTCTTCATAGCGGTCGAGCGACTCGACCATGCCAACGGTGGCGAACTGCAGGTACTCGTCGAACTCGATCTCGTCGTGGGTCCGTCTGGCGTAGTACGTCGCCGCCACCATCCGCGCATAGGGCAGGTAATGGCAGATCAGGGCCTCGCGCCCGGACGGAGTCGGGTTTTCGCGCCACGCGCGCCACAGCGCCGCCTCGTCGCTTTGCGCGGGGCTGGCGCTGCCGGAGTCGTCGGGGCGGGATCCCGTTGGCATCGTCATCGCCATCGGCTCAATGGAAAGAGCCCACGAGCGCCTTGAGCAGCACGCTCCAGCCGTCGATGAGGATAAACATGAGGATCTTCAGCGGGAGGGCGATCGTCAGAGGCGGCATCATCATCATGCCGAGCGCCATCAGGATGCTCGAGACGATGAGATCGATCAGCAGGAACGGCAGGAACACGACAAAGCCGATCTGGAACGCCGCACGAAGCTCGGACAGCATGAACGCCGGGATCAGCTGGACATTGCTGATGTCGTCCATGGTTTCCGGCTTCTTCGTCTTCGACAGCTCCACCATCAGGCCCAGGTCCTGCTCGCGCGTCTGCCTGACCATGAATTCGCGCATCGGCGTGCTAGCTCGTGTGTAGGCGGCCTCCATGCCAATCTGACCACTCATGAAGGGCTGGAGCGCGCCGGTGTTGACTTTATCGAGGACCGGCGCCATCGTGAACAGCGTGAGGAACAGCGCCAGGCCGATCAGCGCGGTATTGGGCGGCGTTTCTGGCATGCCGATGGCATGGCGCAGCATCGACAGGACAATGATGATGCGCAGGAATGCCGTCAGACAGACCAGCATCGCCGGGAGCACGGCCAGGACGGTGAGTCCGATGACCGCCCGCAACGCGAACGTCGTCTCATTGGGCGAAACCCGGATCTCCGGCGATAACTTGCGTCCTGCGACCTGGTGCGAGACACCGGCCGACGCTACGCTGCGCACGGTCCGCGCCGCGGGGGCGGCGGTCGGTATGGGCGCGGCCGGCATGTCACCGCCAGCGGTATTTGTGTCGGGCCGGGATGCCGTCTCGAGTGGAAGCCTGAGAGAATCCTGCCCTGCGGCGGCGCCTGCCTCCCGTACTGTGAGCGCAGCTTCTGATGCTTCTGCTGCCGAGGCAAGCCATGGCGCACCTACAGCGACAACCACGGCCGCGGAGAGCATCCAGCCTTTGAGGGTTTCGAACCGGAACTTCATCGCGTCGTCGCCTCCCCAGCCGCAGCTGAGGCGCCTGGCGCAGCGCCGGGACAGACCTGCAGCACAGTGACACCACCGGCGGCATTGGCGGCCACGAGCAGACGACCGCCCTCCCAGTCGACGGTATGCAGCTTGACGGCCGCATTCAAGGGCGTCCCCCCCGAAACGTCGATACTGCTTCCGGGCTTGCGCGCGCCCTGGGACATGCCGAAGAAGCGGCGCACCCGTGGCGCGACACGGCCTCGATTCGCCGCCCAGATCACGGCTACCAAAGCCACGACCAGGAGCAAGATCGACACGCCGGCGGCACCGGACATGACGTCCTCTTCTTGCTTGAACGGAAGTGGCGCCGGGCTGGATGCCGGCGTTGATGTGAACGTGGACGCGGGTGCCGACGCCGAGTCGGCCCCGGTCACGGGCACAACGGCACGCGCGGACGCGGCCCCGCCCGCAATCCCGATGGTCGCGAGAAGAGGTAGGCGCGGTAGGCGCGAGCGCGAGCGGATACTCGACTGCGGCATATCAGAGGCTCAGGGGTGCAGGCAGTTCGGTCAGGCGAACGGCGAAGCTGTCGCCGACGGCGACGAGGATGCCCCTGGCGACGACTTTGCCGTCCAGACGAATGTCGACGGCCTGGTCCACCTCGCGGTCGAGGCTAAGCACGTGGCCTTCCTTCGCACCCATGAGTTCACCTACCGTGATGCTGACCTCGCCGACGTAAACTTCAAGTCGTGTTTTGACCGCAAGCAGTGGGTTGGTCGACTTGAGCACCGAGGTACCCAATTCAGGCGCCGATTCATTCAGCGCTTCGTATGACAGCGGCTCTGCCTGGGCGATCTCGGCAGATGACGTGGGAGGAGCGGCGGTATCGCCGGCGACAGTCGCGCCTACGAGGTTGTGTTGAGTTTGCATTTCAGTGATGAGGCGAGGATTGACGCTCTGGTGCGGCGAGAAGCTCGATGGCCTTCGCACCGCGCAGGGCACCGAGATAGGCCTGACTGACGGCAGCGCCCGCGGTTCCGTCGTTGCGCCGGATGGCGAGGTTGAGTGGCTTGGTCAAGGCATGAGGAATCGTGACAGTGTCGCCGGCGCGCAGCGCGAGCAGCGAGCCGAGATCCAGTTCGATCGCGGACAGGGTGACGGCGAGGTCCAGCGGCTGGCGGCAGAGCGCCTGCGCGAGAGGGACCAGCGGCGTCACGGCGCGGGGCGGCTTCTGCCCCGCCGCTTTCAGCGCGCCGCCAACCAGGTCGTTCACGATGCCGGGCTCGAGATGGAGAACAAGTTCAGCTTCAGAGGCGGCCTGCAGACGAAGGATGGCAATTACGGCACCGGACCACGGCTTGCGCTGAGTCTCCGGATAGGCAAATCCCGGCTCGACGCCAGCGTCGGCATCCGCAGGTTGCGGCCGCATCGCCTGCAGGGAGGCAGCCAACGCGAGCCATGCCGTTGTGGCAACATCGTTGGCAATGGAGTCTTCCGCACCATGCGTGTGAGTATCTTCATGGCCGAACAAGGCCCGCCGGAGCGCCTTGGGGGGCGAACTCGCGCATCCTGTCCAGATGCCTGTACCACCGGACTCCGATCCGGGAACAGCTGTCCACTCCAGCGGGTCGGACAAACCCGCTTCGGAGGCGTTGCTCAGCGTTTGCACGGTGAAAGCCAGGCCCCAGGCGCCGCCGAATTCGGCCAGAACGGCCTCGAGGCGCCGTCCCAACTCCGAGAGCGCGGTGTTTCCCCACCACTTGAGCGCGCGCGGTCCCGGAGCAATCATGTGCGCCAGAACCGCCTTCATTTGCCGCTCTTCATGGAGAACAGCTGTTCAATCATGTCGTTCGCGGTGGTAATGACCTGCGACGACGCCTGGTAACCGCGTTGCATGATGACTAGGTCGCTGAACTCTCCGGACAGATTGACGTTGGATATCTCGACCGAGTTCGCCTTGATCGAACCAAATGCACGGGAGTTCGCCACGCCGATGTGCCACAGCGCATCGTTAGTGGACTTGAACAGGTTGCCACCGGCGGATTCCACGGCGTCGGCGGAGTCGAAAGTGGCCAGCAGGAGTTGGTCACCCTTGCGCGTCTCGCCGTTCGAATAGCTCAGCACGAGAAAGCCGTCTTTATCGAAGGTTTCCTTCGTAAGCGAGCCAGCCGCGAAGCCGTCCTGGCCGGAGGCAGCGATCGTGGACAGGTTCCCCGATGCGAACGAGGTCACGTCCTTGCTGAAGTCCAGCGTCACGTCCATCGGCGTCTGGCCGGGTGGCGAGTAGGTAAACTGGACCGTGCTGGTGCTCGGGTCCGGCTTTCCGTCCTTGAACAGCAGCGAACCCGTGCCAATCGACGTCGTGCCGTCGAGCACCGAGACCTTCCAGCTGCCCGGCGTCGTCGCCGAACCGTTGTTGAGCTTCAGCGACAGCGTGTGCTGGACGCCGGCCGCATCGTAGACGTTAATGTTGTTGACTGTCTGGTCCGTGGCCGTGCTGGAAAGATTGCCGGTCAATTTCACGGTCTTGGTCGCAACGGCCGGGCTGGTCCGGTATCCATCGAGCGAGACGATGCCGACATTGCCGTTGGCATCCATGCCAAACACTGGCATGCCACCCGTGCGCGTCACGAGCAGGCCGGCGTCGTTGAACTCGAATTGCCCGGCGCGCGTGTAACGGACGCTGCCGTCCGGCGTGCGCACCATGAACATGCCGATCCCGTCCACGCCTACGTCGAGATCGTTATTGGTCTGGCGCAATTCCCCCGCATTGAAGTTCAGCGTGGTGCCATAGGTATTCAGGCCGAAGCCGTGCCCCTGCACACCACCGTTTGCACCCGGTTCCGATTGCCCGTCCGTGTAGATCAGGTCGCCAAACTGCAACGTCGAGCTCTTGAAGCCCGGTGTGTTCATGTTGGCGGTGTTGTTGGCGATGGTCTTCAGGCCCTGCGAAAAGCCCAGCAGCCCAGTCATGCCGATATAGATCGAATCAAGCATCTCGTTCGTCCTGGTGGCTCGTCAATGTCAGTGAATGGAGCTGATCTGCGACACGCTGATCCCGGACAGCGTCGCTCCGCCCGAGGTGGTGACGGTCAACGTCGGCGAGCCGCCGGCGAACGACAGCGACGAGACCGTGCCGGTTGCCGTGCCGGACGAGGTCGAGATGTCCACGGTCTTACCGATCAGGCCGACCGACTGGAGCGAGGACTGGCTGGTCAGCATCGTGTCCAGTTTGGTGTTGATCTGCTGGGTCTGCTCCAACGAAGTGAACTGGGCGATCTGGGCCATGAACTCCTGGTTGTCCATGGGTTTCAGCGGATCCTGGTAGGTCAGCTGGGTCAGCAGGATCTTCATGAAATCCTGCAGGCCAATGCTGTTGGTCTGCAGGCCGGTGCTGCTCACGCTATCGGTCGATGCCATCGTGCACTCCTTCCAAATGTTGATTCCATGCGGTACGTGCTGCCACTCCATAGGCCCCGGCGCTTGTGCCGGTCCAGAGCTTTCCGTTCCATGTCACGCTAGCCAGGGCCGTGCGGTTCTCGCCCAGCCTGCGCCTGACCTCGTCCACCGCCTGAGCCACCTGCTCCTGCGTAGCGGCTTGCGCGCCAATCCACAGATGCCCGCCGTCCTCGTGCAGTTCGAGGTGCACACGCATGGGCGTACCTCCCTCGGGCTGCTCGCCGGCGGTGGCGATTGCGCCCCCGGCCGATGCCAAGGCGTGGCTTCCAGCTGCGGTGCCGGGCTCGGTGGCCGAAGCGATCGCGAGCGGGTGCGACATCTCCGATATCACGGTGGGGATGTCACCCGGCAGGTTCATTCCATAGGCAAGTGCCCCGGCAACGTTTGCAGGTGCGGAGCGCTCCAGTGCCAGCGCAAGCGTCGGACTCGGCCAAGTCGTCGGTGCCACACCCGCCTCCGCCGTGGCATCGGCGCGGCGCATGTTCCGTGCCGCAGGCGTCGTGGCGTCGCTGGTTGCTATCGCTTGCGACGCCGTCGGCCTCGATCCGCCAAAGCTCGTTGCCCCATGAAACCAATCGCTGCTCTGTGCGCGCTCCATCTCGCGCTGCCAGGTCGACCCGTGAGCGTTCTCGTTCCCGGCGCCGCGCGGTGTGTCGGTGCCCGCCCGCTGGTTGAGCTCGGCGCTACGTTCGTCGACAGCGCGGGGACGGGTCAGGCCGGTTGGATCGATCATTGCCCGCCCTCCGGCATCGACGATACGGCGCTGGCGTCGCGCCACGCGTGGCGGGATAGCCAGGACTCGTCGTCCGCCGAACGCTGCCGCTTCGCCCGCGCCTCCGCGAACTCGCGTCGGCTCACGTCCTTGTGTTGTCGCAATGACTCGACCGCACGATGCGCTTCGGCCACCGCATCCTGCGCTCGTGCGCGGTCGGCGGCTGCGGCGGTAACTTCCCGCTCTCCGGTCTTGAGCTTCACGCTGGCCTGACCCAGATACCGCAATGCCGCCGCGCGCCTGACCACGTCGACCGCCATGCCATCGCCGGCGGACGCCGCCTCTACGGCGATGGCGTAGTCGGCCGCGAGTTCCTCCTGACGGGCACGCAACCGCGCTAGCGCGGCACTAGCCTGCGCCAGCTCGCGCGAGCACTCGTCCTGGCGCCAACTCGCACGCGTAAGGACGGCTTCCAGTTCGTATCGAAATCCGCGGCTATCCATGTAGAGCTCTTCCCGGATTGGCTCGCTGCGGCACATCCGAACGCATGGCAGGTGGACGTGCGTCCGGCGCCGATGCTGGTGCCGGCGCCGGTCCCGGGGTCAGTGCCGGCGTCGATGTCTTTGCCTGTGCAGGAGCTTGGGCCTGGCTGTGGGGCGGAACCACGGGCTGCGCTAGTTCCGGGGCGGTGTTGAAAACCTGGCGCAGCTCGCCAAGCGCGCCGGACCGCGGCGCCCCGCCCTCGCTCTGGCCCAAATACGCCCGCAACGCTGGCGCCTGCCGCATGGCCGCATCCAGATCGGGATTGCTCCCGGCCTCGTAGGCGCCAATGTCCACCAGCTGGCGGTTGCGCTCGAGAATCGCGAGTGCCTTGATGGCCTGGGATGCCAGCGCGCGCGTCGGCGCATCAACCAGTTCCGTCATCAGGCGGCTGGCGCTCTGGAGAACGTCGATCGCCGGATATTGACCTTGGTGGGCGAGCGTGCGTGACAGCACAATGTGGCCATCGAGCGTTGCGCGCAGGCAATCGGCGATCGGCTCGTTCATGTCGTCGCCTTCGACCAGCACTGTGAGCAATGCCGTGATGCTGCCTCCACTTGGCGCGGTGCCGCAGCGCTCGCAGAGCTGCGGCAGTTCGGCGAAGACCGAGGGCGTGTACCCGCGCGCGGTCGGCGGTTCGCCGGCGGCCAGTCCGATTTCGCGGCGAGCCATGGCCAGGCGCGTGACCGAATCCATGGTCAGCAGCACCTGGCGCCCGCCATCCCTGAAATGCTCAGCGATGGCCACGGCGGCGTAGGCGGCATTCAGTCGCGCCAGCGCTGGCTGGTCAGACGTGGCGACCACGACTACCGAGCGCCGTAGCCCTTCCTCGCCCAGTTGCTCCTCAATGAACTCGCGCACCTCGCGGCCACGTTCCCCGATCAGGGCGATGACGTTGATGTCAGCCCTGACGTGGCGGGCGATCATGCCGAGCAACGTGCTCTTGCCGACACCGCTGCCTGCGAAGATGCCGACGCGCTGGCCCTGGCCGAGCGTGAGCAGCGTGTCGATGCTGCGCACGCCGGTTTCGAGCACCTGGTCGATGCGCGGGCGTTCCATCGGATTGATCGGACGTCCCTGTAGCGGCCGGTAGGATGTGCACGCCGGCCGCGGACGTCCATCGAGCGCCTCGCCAAAGCCGTCGATGACGCGCCCCAGCAGGGCATCGCCCACGCCGATACTAGCGACGCGTCCTGTCGCCACGACCTTGCTGCCGGCGCCCATTCCCATCGCCGAGGCGTAGGGCATCAGGGTCACCGCGCCCGGCCGCACGCCGACGACCTCGGCCAGGACGGGGGCAGAGGCGTCACGCGGTTCGATCGTGCAGATCTCGCCAATGACTGCGTCCGGGCCTTCCGCTTCGATGGCCAGCCCGGACAGCAGGCGCACGGTGCCGGTGCGTTCGAGCAACGCGGCGTCGGCGGTTGCCCGCTGGAGTTCGGCGAACAGACGGCTCACGATGGCGTGCCCTCCGAGCCGTGGGCCCGTTGCATCGCTCCGCTGGCGGCGACGGTCTCGCGCCAGGCGGCGCCGAGCCTTTTCAGTTGGGATTCGAGGCGCGCGTCGAAGGTACCGGAGGCGGTGTCTACCAGGCACCCGCCAATCTGCACACTATCGTCGGCCAGCCAGGAGAATCCCGCAAAACCGGAGAATCCGGACTGCGCCGCGTCGAGTGACTGCATCGTGGCGAGGTCGCCCGGGTGGAGCCGCACGCGCAGCACCGGCCCGCTGCGCACGGCCGCGAGCGCGGTGCGGACCACCGCACGGATGGCATCGGCGGACGGCGCGGCCTCGGCCACGATCCGGCATACCGCGTCGAACGCGATGGAAACCGCCTGCTCCTCGAGGCCACGCACGCCATCCTCCAGCTTGCGCTGCAATTGCTCAAGAATGCGCCGCGTGAAGGCCGCGTGCTCTTCCAGTGCCTGCTTGATCTGGGCGCGCTCGGCCTCCCGAGCCTGCTCGACTTCGGCCTTGGCCCTCTCGGTGGCCTGGCGGACTGCCTCGGCAACCCGTTCCGCGGCAGCGGCGGACCCGTCCTTGAGGCCACGCTCGAATCCGGTCGCGTAACCGCGTGTCTCGCCCTCCGCGGTGTCGACGGCCACGGCAGCCGCCACTGCGCCGACAGGGCTGCCAATTGTTCCCGGCTCTGCCGCCTTGTGTGGCGACATGATTGCGGGTGCCATGGCCGGACGTCGGCCCATCGTCCGGGGACGCTCGCCCAGCACGCTATCCTTCAGCACGATCGATCGCTGCGGCTTGCTCATAGCGCGGCCCCGCGTGCGACCTTGCGAAAAAGCCAGCCGGTGACCCGGCGACACATCCCTTCGCGCTTCGGCGCTTGCCCGGCCAGCGGCCTCGGCACGGCCTGCGAGCGATGTTGCTCGGCCTTGTGCAACAGTGCTGCCAGGATGGCCTCGTCGCGCAGGACGCCGGACGCTCGCGAAGCGGACCGCGTCGACAATTCATCGGCGATGCGACGCGCCTGCCGCGGCTCGAGCTTGCCGAGGAACGCTGCCTTCCACGGCCAAGGCGAGATTGCCAGAACGCTCGCGATCAATGCCACCGACTCGCGGCGCAATACGTGCGACACCACTTCCGGTGCCAGCGCCGACACCTTTGCGACAGTCGCGCGACTGCCCCGCCCGGCTTGCGAGCCGACCGGGCCCGATGCTTCAAATCCTCCCGCGGTCCTGCCGGCAGCTTCCTGGCGCATCAGATCGAGCAACCCGCGATCGGCGGGCACGCCAAGCCGAGTCAGGTCATCGAGCAGCGCGGTCAGCTGGTCGCGGTCGGCGACGGGCAGTTCGGCGAGTATCCAGTCGCGGTCGTCGCGCGCCATGGCGTGCAGCGCCAATGCTGCCCGCCGTTCGTTGGCCTGCGCCAGGCCGGATTCGTCGAGATCCATTGCGCCGTTCATGGCTGATCATCCTTCGGTCGCTCGCGTGCCCCATGCAGCCACTTCTCGACCTGTTCGAGCATCGCCGCGCGCTCTGCATCGCTGAGTGAGGACACTGAGGCGGCGCGCGTACTCCTAACCCTGGCGACCGTCCAACCGATCACGGCGAAGAGCAGCGCCGCGGCGGCCAGTCCCAAGGTCTGCGCGGTCGTCAACGGACCTGGCTTGCCGATGTCGGCGCGGACCGGACGTGCATCGGGCACTGCGGGAGCATCCGGGATGGTGTCCGCCTTTGGCGTCATAGAAGCCACGCCATAGGCATTGGTGGTCTGCACAACGACTACGTCGCCGCGCTCGGGTACTACGCCAGTGGCGGTCGCTAGCAGTGTCTTCACCTGTTCGACCTGGTCTGCCGACAGGGAGCGTTTGACGATGGCCAGGACTTGCAGGCGCTTGATGGCGCCGGGTTGGCCGATTACCTGTTCGACACGTTTGCCTACCTGATACTCGACCTCGCGCTGGGTGCTGCCCCCATTGCCATCGCGCACACCGAGCGGTACCCCGCCGTCCTGCGTGGTCTCGCGCTCGCGCACCACCACGCCGGTCATGGCGTGGCTACCGCGACCTGGGGTACCGACCACATCCTCAGTGGTGATTCGCACGACGTCCATGTTGAGCGTGACGTCGACACTGGCGACGGCCTGTCCTTCGCCGAAGGTGCGCGCCAGGACGTCCATCACCTTGTGGGTCAGCGCGGTCTCGGTATCGTGCTTCATGTCGAGGCGCGAGCCGCCGTCCGCGCCGGTCTCGGATTGCGCAGAATGGGTCAGCGCCACGCCTTGCTCGTTCAGGATCGTCACGTCCTGGCTTACGAGTCCCGGGATCGATGCCGCGACGAGGCGCTGGATGCCGGTGGTCTGGTCGCGCGTGAGGGCTTTGCCGTCTTTCAGGGCAAGCGTGACCGATGCCTTTGCTTTGTTCTCGGCGCGCTTGAACAGCCCGTCCTCCGGCAGCGCGATATGCACGCGGGCGGACTTCACGTCGGAGATCGACATGATGGTACGGGTCAGCTCGCCTTGCAGGGCGCGCTGATAGTTGACTTTCTGCGCGAATTCCGTCATCCCGAAGTCGCCGCCGTTGAACAGTTCGAAGCCGACCCCGCCGTGCAGAGGCAGTTCCTTGCCCATCAGCTTGAGCCGGGTCTTGTGCACCAGATCGGCATCGGTGACGATGGTCGCGCCATCGTCGGCAAGACGGTACGGCACCTTCATGCGGTCGAGTTCCGCCGTCATGACGGCAGCGTCCTGCGGCGACAGACCGTTGAACAGCACCTGCTCGTCGGCCCGCAGCATATAGATGCCGGCGAACACCGTGGCACCCACGATCACCGCCGCGCCCAATACGAGCGTGACCCGGCGCATGGCCGACAGGCCATCCCAGAAATCCTTCAGCACGTTGTCCCTTTGTTCGTTCGTTTCATCTCGCTACCGCCAGCCGGTCTACACCTGCATCCGCATGACGTCCTGGTAGGACTCGAGCATGCGGCTGCGGATCTGCATCATCAGTTGGAAGTTGATCCTGCTTTCTTCGAGCCGGATCATGACCTGGTGCAGGTTCTGCACGTTGCCCACAGCAAGGTTCTGCAGGTCCTGCTGGCTGCCGAGCAGCGACTGGTTGACCTGTTCCAGCCCTGAACTCACCATGCCGCCGAACGAGACGCTGCCTGCGGCCGATGCCTGCGACACTGCCGCATTGGCATTGGCGGCGGCACCGACGGCGTCCGGCGAAATGAAGGATGCCACAGCGCTTGCGGCGATCTCTGCTACTGCGGGGATGATCACGAGTTGCCTCCGATTTCCAATGCCTTCATCGCCATCGCGCGGGACATGTTCATCGCCGCGACGTTGGCCTCGTATGCCCTCGTTGCCGACAGCATGGTCATCATTTCCGTGGCGGTATCGACGCCGGGATACGTGACGAAGCCGCGTGTATCGGCATAGGGATGGCCGGGCTCATAGACTCGGCGAGCCGGGGTACCCGTATTTTCCAGCCATACACCGGGCGCGCTCAGGCCGCGGTTGATCATGCCGGTGAAGCTGTCGTTGTTCGCCGAAGCCATCGACATCGGCACCGAAGCGCGCGCATAGGGCACGACGCGCATCGGCTGGTAGGCCGTTCCACCGGCGCCGACCACGGCGTTGGCATTGGCGAGATTGAGCGTGGAGATGTCGACCCGCATGCGCTCCAGGCTCATGCCGGCCGCGCTCACCGCAAAAGATTGCTGATAGTCCATGGTTCCCTTAACGCTTGCCGTCAGAGACGGCGGTGGACAGGATGGAGAGGTGCTTGCCGACGGCGGTCGCCAGCGCCTGGTAGTGCAACGCATTTCCGGACATCGCCGCCACTTCCTGATCGGGCTTGACCGACGACTCGACGGCGCCGGTGACATCCAACGCGGGCCGCAGCGACATGCGCACCGCGAACAGCGAGGCGGGGTCCCCGGTGCGCGTGTTGTTCGCGCCGCGCATGCCTTCGTTGAGCTGGGCCGCGAAGGCGAGCCGCATCGGCACGTAGCCGGGCGTGTTCACATTGGCGATGTTCGCCGCAATGACGCGCTGCTGGAGCGATGCGGCGTCGAGCGCCAGCGACAGTGCCGCCGTGGTGGTCCCTTCTATCCCTGCAATCATGGCCTGCCCTCTCTTGTTGATATCGCGTATGCGCCCGAGTCTGGTCTCGCGCGAGTAAACCTTTTATTGAACAACCAGTTCCGCCCGCAGGGCGCCGGCTGCCTTTACCGCGCGCAGGATGGAGATGATGTCCCGCGTGTTCGTCTTCATCTGGGCGAGCGCCTGCACCAGATCGGCCACCGTGTTGTTGTTGGCCGCTACGAACGCGGATGAATTCCGCTCTTCCACGTCCACGCGGGAATTCGACACGATGGCGGTACGCACGCCGGGCCCGACCTGTCCGACGAACATCGGCTGGGACGCGGTGTTCTCGGTGACGATTGAGATCTTCAGGTCGCCGTGGGAGATCGCGACCTTGGCGATCCGCACATCGCCACCGGTGACCACCGTGCCTGTCCGTTCGTTGATGACGACCTTGGCGCGCCGGTCGGGTTCCACCGACACATTCTCGATTCGCGAAAAAAACTGAACCTGGCGCGTGCGCGACGATTCGGGAATGTTGATCTCGATGCCGGTGGCATCGCGAGCCTCGGCGATGGGCATGCCGAGTTGCGTGTTGATGGCATTCGCGACGCGGCTTGCCGTGGTGTAGTCCGGTTCGGCCAGCACGAAGACGATGTTCTGTCTGGCGTCCACCATGTTGGCGTTCACGCCAACTTCCACGGTGGCGCCGGACGGCACCGATCCGACCGTCGGGTGGTTCTTTTGCACTACATTGCCGTTGGCGTCGTAACGATAGCCACCGACTGAGAGCGGTCCCTGGGCCAAGGCGTAGACGCGGCCGTTGGGAGCATTCAGCGGGGTCAGCAGCAGCGTGCCGCCCACGAGGCTGCGGGCGTCACCGGCCGAAGTCACGGTGACGTCGATGGTATCCCCTTCGCGCGCGAATGTCGGCAGCGAGGCGGTGACCATGACCACTGCCACGTTACGGCTCTGTACCTGTTCGGGTGCGACGGTCAGCTTGAACTGCGAGAATACGTTGGCCAGCGCCTGCCGCGTGGTGCGGTTGGTCGGGGCGTCGCCGGTGCCGGCGAGGCCGGTCACGATACCGTAGCCGACCAGGGCGTTCTCGCGCCAGCCCTTGAGTTTGCCGAGGTCCTTGACACGCACCGCCGGGTCCTCTACGGCGCGTGCGGAAATCGCAGCCATGGCAAGGCAAAGCATGGCGGTCATGGTCAGGGTACGGATGGTCTGAAGGATAGATCCCTGAAGTCTTCGCATCACAGCCCCAGCCAGTCGAGCGCCTTGCGCCACCAGGCGCGCGCCTGGCGTTCGCTCAGGTCGCCCGCGCCTACATAGGTGATATGCGCATCGGCGATCCGGGTCGAGAGAACGATATTGCCGTCCGAGATGTCAAGCGGCCGGACCCGCCCTTCGAGGTTGATGCGTTGTTGCTCGCCGTTGATGTCGAGCAGTTGCTCGCCGGCGACCCGCAGATCGCCATTAGGCAGCACCTCGCGGATGCGCACGGTCAGCAGTGCTAGAACCTTGCCGGTCCGGCTGGTGCGGCCACCGCCATCGAAATCGCCGGACACGTTCAGGTTGGCACTGAACGGCGGCGTACGCGTAACCGAGAGGTTGCCGCCGACGTCGTTCTTGCGCCGCGTTGCCGTGTCGGCGTTCGCCGCCGCCGAGGAGTTCTCGTAGACCTGCACGGTGATGACGTCATCGACGCGGAAGGCCTTGTTGTCGGCAGTGAGTGGGCGGAACTGCTCGGCGGAGTAGAGGCTTTCGGCGCATGCGCCGCCGACTAACGCCAGGCAGAGCAGCGCTTGCACCACGCGCAACTGCAGATGAAGGGACATGGTTACCAATTGCATCGCGTTCTTAATAGCCTTCACTGGGAGAGCTCCACAAGCCCCGCGCCGACGACGCGAGCGAGAAGCGTTTCCTTGGAGGCAGGGACGCTGACACGGACACGGCCGCCAGGCCAGCCGTCCTGCAGCACTTCGGCGCGCGCCTCCAGCGCGATGGCGCCGGAGCGGCTACGCAGCGTGACCGTCTGGCCCTTGAGCACCGCCGGCGCCGCCTCGACTGCCGCCTGCATCAACGCGGTGTCGGTCAGAACACCGCGCCGCGTGCGTAACCCTTCGGTCAGGTCTTGCACGGGGGAACCGGTCAGGCCGGCAACGTTGATCTCGCGGCGCTCGAACGCGGCGGCGTGGAGCATTTCCCCGGCGCGGACATCGCGTCGGGCCACCCATGCCTGCTGGTAGACCGTCACGTCGAACGGGACCGCGACGGTCCGCACGAAGTCCCCACCCACCCAGACATCGAGCCACATCACCATGCGCCGTCCCGGCAACTGGTTCTCCGGCAAGTCGCGCACGCGCAACTCCACGTCGCCCGCCGGCACGACAAGGCTCCCGATGTCCTGACTCGTCGCTACGGTGAAGCGCTCGTATCGGGCATGCAACCACTCCTCGAGAGAGCGCTTTGCCGCGCCCGCCAGGCGATCGCCCAGCAACGATTGCATGGCACGCTCGATCCGGATGCGAGGCGCGCCCTCCCATTCGACGGCCGTTTCGGGCAACTTGAGCCGGACCTGGACGAAGCGGGAAATGGTGCGAGCGTCGAGCACGGTGGCTTCACCCGGTCGCGGTGCGGGCCCGATCGGGAGTGCCATCAGCTGGCGCAAAGTGGAAAGGTCGCGGGATCTGAGCTTGGCGATATCGCCAAGGCGTACGTCGGCACGCCGGACCTGGACATGCTCGGGGAGCGCCACGTGGGCGCCCGGCTCCGCCGCGCTGGCGGCCGAAGCGGCCACCAATGCAGGGAGGAGGATGGCCTGGCGCCACCGGCTCGTATCTCGCGATCGCATGGTCATCGCCGCAAGTTGTTGATCATGCCGAGCATCTCGTCGGAGGCCTGGGCAATCTTGACGTTGGCTTCGTAGGCGCGCTGCGCGATCATCAGGCCGACCATCTCGTCGACCATCTTGACGTTGGAGGCTTCGACAAACCCTTGTTGCAGCTGCGACGTGCCATCGTCGCCGGCGCGCATGGCAATGGCCTCCCCGGAGTTCTCGTTGCTGCGATAGAGGTTGTCGCCCGCGGGCGTGAGGGAGCCAGGGGTCGGGAACTTGACCAGTTCGAGCTGGCCGACATCGGTCTGAGAGGACTGGCCGTTCTGCCGCACCAGCACGTGCCCGTCGGCCGCGATCACCATGTCCGTCGCGTTGTCGGGAATGGCGATCCCCGGCTTGAGCGCGTGGCCGGCCTGCGTGGACAGCATTCCGTCCGTGTTCACCTTGAGCGTTCCGCCGCGCGTGAATGCACGACTGCCGTCCGGCATCTGGACTTCCAGAAAACCCTGTCCCGCGATGGCGACGTCGTAGGGAGAATCAGTCTTCTTGAGATCCCCGACATCCATCACCCGGCCCATGTTGGCGATGCCCACGCCAAGCCCGACGCGCGACGTGGCCCCACTCAGGCCTGCGTTGGCGTCGGTGCCGACCGCCATCAGACGCCTGGTGTCCTGGGTCACCAGATCAGAGAAGCTGATCTTGCCCTTCTTGAATCCCGATGTGTTGACATTCGCCAGGTTGTTAGCGATGGTGTCCACGTTGGCCTGCTGCGCCTGCATGCCGGTCGCGGCGATATAAAGGGCATCTAGCATGATGTCTCTGCGTTGTTGATTGCTTGTGTCAGATCCGTTGGTGCGAGGCTTACGCCTCGCCAAGCTTGCGGATCGCGTTGCCGATCATCTCGTCGTATCCCTGCGTCATGCGCTGGACGGATTCGAAGTGGCGCATGGTCTCGATCAGTTCCCTCATTTCGGTGAGAGAACTGACGTTGCTGTTTTCGAGATAGCCTTGACGGACTACCGTCGCGCTGTCCGCGGCGATTTGCATGCCTTCGCCGGGCGCCCACAGCCCGTCGCCGAGTCGCGTCAAGGACTTGGCATTCTCGAAGCTCACCACTTTCAGCTGCGCGACGACATTGCCGCTCTCGCGGACAACGCCACTGCCGTCAATGGCGGGATTCGGCGTCGTCAGTATGATCTCGCCACCGCGACCCATGACCGGGTTGCCGCCGGCGGTGACCAGGCGACCACGGACGTCAACGTGAAATTCGCCCGCGCGGGTGTAGGCGGGCCCGGATTCGGTGCCGATTTCGAAGAACTCAGCGCCGGTCAGCGCGAGATCGAGGCTTCGGCCGGTGCTCTTGAACGTGCCTGGCCGCGTATCAGCGACCGTTGGCGTGGTCTGCGCGACGAGGCTGGCGCCGGTCGTCGATCGCGTCGGTGCGGACTGCGCCTGACCAGCGCCGAGGTAGGCGGCAAATGAGCCTGCGCCTGCCGCGCCGCCGATCGGCGGCAAGGCCCCGACTTCGCGGCGATAGCCCGGGGTCGACGCATTGGCCAGGTTCATAGCAATCCGGTCCAGCTTGGCCGAATCCGATTGCATGCCGATCAGTGCGACTGCGAGAGTTTGTTGCACGACTTCTCCAATTGGGTACTACAGCGCGACAACGCCAAACGATTTGAGCTCGATGGCATGCGGGACTTCGGTCATCGAGATCACCCGCAGATGCGGGAGAACACGGTCGGACAGGCTTCTGACGTGGCGCCGCAGTTCCGGCGAGCAGAGCACGACGGGGAGCAAATTGCTTTTCATCATCTTCTCGGCATGGAATACGAGCCGCTGGATGAACTGCTCGGCGAGGCGCGGATCGAGCGCCAGGTGGCCGGCGCTCTCACCCGACTGGAGCCCTTGCAGAAAACTGGCTTCCATCGCCGCGTCAAGCGTTAGCACCTGCAGTGCGCCAGCCTCTCCGACCAATGCCTGGCAGATCGCGGGGCCAAGGCGCTGGCGGACGACTTCCGTAAGCGCGAGCAGGTCCTTGATGCCCCGCCCCGCATCGGACAGCGTTTCGAGAATGGCCTCGATATGCCGGATGCTGACCTTCTCGCGTAACAAATGCTGAAGAACCTTTTGCACGTCACCGAGCGAGAGCACCGTGGGGATCAGTTCCTCGACAAGGCCCGGGTGGGTCTCGCGCACCCGGGCGAGCAAGCGCTCAGTGTCGGCACGCGTCAGCAGGATGGCGGACTCCCGCCGCAGGATCTCGGTGAGATGGGTCAAGAACACAGTTTGCCCGTCAACCAGCGTAAAGCGCGCCGCGGTTGCCGCCTCGCGCTGCTGCGATTCGATCCAGAGCGCCGGCAGTCCGTAGGTCGGGTCCTTGGTGATCTCGCCGGGGATGGCACGCGTGTCGCCGCTCGGGTGGATCGCCAGCAGACGATCCATGCGGACATCGGCTTTCGCGCGTACCACGCCATCGATATGGATTTCGTATTGATTGGGTCCCAGGCGGGTGCCTTCCCGGAAGCGGACCGACGGCAAGACGAGACCCTGCTCCTGCGCGTGCTGTTTGCGGAACAACGCGATGCGGTCGGTGAACAGCCCGCCATCCAGCTTGACTAACGGGAGCCATTCCGCGCCGACATGGACCTCGATCGGTGCCACAGCCAGCGCCGCGTATGAATCGCCCTCCGCGCTTGCACCCTCTTCCGCGACGGCGCTCTTGTCCGGCGCGGTCACGATTGCTTTCTGCCGGGACCGATTGGCGAAGAACGCAACTGTCAAAACGCAGACGAGCAGCGCCGATGCTGGGAGAGCCGGAATTCCGGGCAAGAGCATCAGACCGCCCAGCGCGACGCCGACCAGGACCAACGTCTTGGGGAACGACGTGATCTGGCGGAGCACTTCCTGGCTCAGGTTGGTGTCGGACGCGGACCGCGTCACGATGATGCCAGTGCCAACCGCGATGACCAGCGCCGGGACCTGCGTGACGATGCCGTCGCCGATCGTGAGCAACGTGTAGGTCTGCAGGGCCTGGTCCCAATGCATGCCGAGTTGCATTGTGCCGATGACCAGTCCACCGACAATGTTGATGAGCATGATGATGATGCCGGCGATGGCGTCGCCCTTGACGAACTTGCTTGCTCCGTCCATGGCACCGTAGAAGCCAGCCTCTTTCTCGAGGTTCTTGCGGCGGCGTTGCGCCTCTTCCTGGTCGATGAAGCCCATGTTCAGGTCCGCATCGATGCTCATCTGCTGGCCCGGCATGCTGTCAAGCGTGAAACGCGCGGCCACTTCCGAAACGCGCTGGGCGCCGCTCGTGACGACCACGTACTGCACAACAATCAGGATCAGGAAGACGATCAGGCCAATCACGTAGTTGCCGCCGACGACGTACGAGCCGATGGCCGCGATCACCCGCCCAGCGTCCGCGTCAGACAGGATGAGCCGCGTGGCGGCGACGTTGAGCGAGAGCCGGAAAAGCGTGGCGATCAGCAGCAGCGACGGGAATGTCGAAAATTCCACCGGCCGCGCCATGTAGAACGTGAGCAGCAGGATCAGGAATGCAAATGAGAAATTAGTGAGGATGAGAAAGTCCAGCATCCCGCGCGGGATCGGCGCGAACAGCACAATCAGGATGCCCAACACTAGGCCAACAAGGATAATGTCGCCCTGCAGTCCCAGCGTGCGGCGAAGGTCGTTCATCATTTGGCGACTCCTGTCGCGAGCGTGTCCGCCGCCCGACGCGAGCGTCGCATGGCGAGAACCCAGACCATGATGCGGGCCACCTCGGCATAGAGCGACGGCGGCACGTGCTGGCCGATTTCCAGCTGCTTGAACATGGCGCGGGCCAGCGGCCGGTTCTCCACGACCGGCACGTTGTTTTCCCGGCCGATGCGGCGGATCGCGAGCGCAAGGAAGCCGGCGCCCTTCGCGACGACGCGCGGAGACTCCATCTTTCCGTGCTCGTACTCGAGCGCGATCGCGAGATGGGTCGGGTTCGCGATGATCACGTCCGCGCCCGCGGCCTTCGACATCGTGGCGGACCGCTTCGTCATCTGCTGGCGAATTTCTCGCTGCCGCGCGCGAATGCGCGGATCGCCTTCTCGTTGCTTGTGCTCGTCCTTCACTTCACGCTTGCTCATACGCATGCGGGTGGCGAACTGGCGCCGCGAGAAGATCAGGTCGATCGCCGCGATGGCCGCGAGGATGAGCGCCACGTGAAATCCGATCGTGCCGATATCGGAGATCATCGTCTCGACGTAGCGACGGGGCGGCATGGCCGCCAGGTGATGAAACTGGGGTAGCAGGCCGGTCAGCGCCGACCAAAGCACCAGCGACAGCAGCGTGAGTTTCACCGTGGCACGGAATGCCTCGAACAGGGTGCGGATGGTAAACAGGCGCTTGAACCCTGACATCGGGTTGACGCGGTTCCAGTCAGGCTTCAGTGCCTTGGGCGCAAACACCGGGCCAGTCTGGAGGATGTTGGCGGCGCATGCGGCCAACATCACCGTAACCAGGAATGGCGTCAGCAGGTCGGCCATATGGCGCAAGGCCGTGGCGATCAACGGCCACATCAGCGCGGCGTCCTGCGCGAGCGCTGCTTGCTGGAGCAGCGCGAGATCGAAACGGAATTCGCCGAGGATGCCGCCGAGTCCGCGCGCGTTGAGATAGCTGACGGCCGTGACGAGCACGACCGTACCGGTCACCTCGACACTCTTGGCGACCTGGCCTTGTTCGCGAGCGCGCTGCAGCTTGTAGGCAGACGCGGATTCGCTCTTGTCGAAGTCTTCTTCAGCCATTACCGGAACAATGCCTCCCAACTGCGAAAGATCGACGCAAAAATGCGGCTGACGTGCTCACCGGCGCCCCCCAGCCAGGCCGCAAGTGCGCTCAGGCCTACCAGGACCTTGATCGGCATGCCGAGCACGAACATGTTCATTTGCGGGAGATTCCGGGCAATGAGGCCCAGACCGAGCTCGACCAGCATCAGGCAAGTCACGACAGGCGCGATTAGCGCGAATGCGAGTACGAATACTCCAGACAAGTGCCTGAGCATCACCGGGTAGCTATCTTGGAACTTCCACGGCATGCCCATCGGAAAATGCTCGAAGCTATAGGCCAGCGCCCGCAACACGGTGTGATGTCCCTCTACGGCGAAGAAGCAGAGCATCGCGAGCTGGGTCAGTGCGCCTGTCAGGAGCGGCATGTTCTGGTTCGTTGCCGGATCGAGCAACTGCCCCATGCCGAAGCCGATCTGGACATCCAGGACGCGACCGGCAACCGAGAACGTGGCGAATGCGAGGGTCACGCCCGCCGCCATCACCGCGCCGATAGAGAGTTCAACGAGGGCGGCGCTGATCAGGGGTCCGACCGCCACTGCACCACGATAGGCAGCAGCAGGCAACGCGCCCGTAAGCGCGGCCGACAGGCCGATCACGATCAGCACACGGACTGCGGGCGGCATGGAAATGCCGCTGAGAATCGGCGTCATGGCGAATACCATGCCAACGCGAATGCTCAGCAACAAGACGGAGACCGCCCACGGCCCAACCCATGCAGGGCTAGCCAGGGACGACATATGACGATGTGCTTAAAAGAGGCTTGGAATGCTCGACCACAACTGCGCCGAATAGCTTGTGAGCTTTCGGAGCATCCACGGTCCCAGAGCGATAAGAACGATGCCTGTGGCAATCAGCTTCGGGACAAACGTGAGAGACATTTCCTGTACCTGCGTCACTACCTGCAGCAGGCTGATTGTCAGTCCGACAACCATGATCACTGCGAGTATCGGCAGGCAAATGGAAATGCCCGTCCATAGCAGATTCGCCATCATCCGCAGCGCTAAATCCGCGTGCATATTGCCCCTTCCCTACTTATGTTTTGAATGCTCACGCTGGCATGGAGCGCCGTTCGCTTTAAACGGTTGATTGAGCCGGTACCAGGCTTTGTTGCATAAATCGAGCTTGAAGACAAAGAGGCTCCTGTGATCCGAAATTCAGGCGATGCGGACGGCCTGCGGACATGCGAGAGCCATCATGCGGTTAAGCACACCTACGCGGATCGCCACTTCTGTGACTTGCGAGCTGAAGCCGCGCCCACAGGCGATTGCCAGTGAACGTCTTGAGCCAGTACATCAGGTTCTCCACCAGCGAGCGGCGGTGGTAGCCGCAGCCCTTCTTCCATTCCCCTCGCCCATTTCGCGCAATGGCACCGATGGCCTCGTTGCGTCATCGCGCGCGGGGCGTTCTCTCAGACCAAGCCACAGCACCTTCCGCGCGGCCGAATCAATGGTTGTGGGTTGCGTGCTTCGATTCGATTGTGTACTGCCTGTCATACGCGCCGTCACCGCCTACGGTGTCAATCGGCACGTCTGCGGGGATCTGATCGAGAAGATCGGACGACGCGATTCGAATAGCCGTGTTTGCCCACGTTTCATTCGCCGTCGCCGTACAGCTTCACACCGGTGCTGTCCACCAGCAGGTGCATCAACTCTCTGCTGTACATGGCTGGCAACGTCACCGCGAGCGCCTGGGCGCGGCGGCTCAACGTCGTGCGGGTACTGGCAGTTCGGGGAATGCGAGCTTGCGCTGGCTGCACGCGAAGTCCTCGAGAGCCCCTGACTATTACGCGTAAACTTCAGCTAGCGCCGCCGAATTTTTGCCCCCCCCCAATACCACCATCCCCATCGTTTCCCAACGATGGCGCAGCGATGGCGCAGCGATGGCGCAGCGAAAGGTAGTGCTTGCGGCTCAATTCTAGGGCGACTGCTTACAAGACACAAGCGAAAATAGAATGTAGCATAAGTAGCACAAATAGCACTTATACCGTTCCTATGGTATGTACATTTTTGATGAATAAGCACTCGAAATTACAAAATACCGTCAATTTTTGGCTCACTTTTGCTAAAAACCAATGCATTCCAGACAATATTTGAATTGTATGCAGCATACGTGTGCAGTTGTTTACTTTACCGAATTGCATACTGCACTCGCTTTGAGAGCCCCTCTTCAGAGGGGGGAGGGGAAGTGGGCTGGACCGAACCAGGCCGATCCGACCTCTGCCCGACAAAAAAGCCTCGCTCGCCGCCAAATGATTAGGACCTGCTAAGGGATGGTGTCCCAAACCATTTCGGCGACGCCGAACTGGCGCTTGATGAAATGGGGGCTCCGCGTCGGCACGGATGTGCGCCTGACGCGTTTGAGCTCGTCGCGCTCCTAGCCTATTGAGGTGTCCTTAGCCAAAGCGCGGCGCTTGCCGGGACGCGGCGGGCATGTCGTCGCAAGTAGGCCTGTACTGCGCTCAGGCTGCGTTGACCCAGTTGATCAAGCTCGGATGCTGGGCCATGGCTTCCATCAGAACGGCAATCCAGTGGTTTCCGCCGTAGACAGCCTTGCGGTCTACGGCCCCGCCCTTGAAGGAACGTTCTGCCATCCGCCCCCCGCGTCCAGATGGACGCGGCAATCCGACAGTATCTCGGCGATCTCGTCGTTACCGCGTTCGTCATAGCGCGCGATCAGCTTGAGTCGCGTGAAGTGGGACACGATGAGCGGCCAAAGCGCGCTGGGCATCTCGACCGGCCGCTGCATCGAGAAGGTCGCCCACACGCCCCATAGCACAGTGTTCTCGTACAACTGTACCGACACGAACTGCAGGTCGGGCAACTGGTCGGAATAAGCGTGCAGGTATTGGCGAGTACCAGCCGCGGTCAGCCAGTCCGCGTCCTTGGTCGAGTTGCAGGTTGCGCAGCAGGGGACGAGGTTCAACGGACGGACGGCAAGCTCGGGAAACTTCACTGCGGGCATGTAGTGGTCAAACGTCCGGGGCAAGGTCGTGCCGCACATGGTAAGACATGCGCCGCAATGAGGTCCTCATTGCTTGCGGCCCGCCTTTTCTTGCCGTACTGGGCCAGCAGATAGGCTCGCGCGGACAGGCTTAGGCCGCTCGAGAAGCGCGCCATCACCTCTTCTGCGGATTCGTCGTCTGACTTGCACAAAAGCAAAACCCCCCAGTACTTTCGTACTGGGGGGTTTCAAGGGAGAGCCTGGCGATTACCTACTTTCACACGGG